>WLDA01000126.1 GCA_009705025.1 Actinomycetota bacterium
AGGTTCAAAATAAGGTTGTACCTCCATCAGGTCCATACTTTATTAAGGGTGCACCAGTTTCAGGTAACTTGACTGCTGTATTCACAGACTTGTACAACTACATGCAAGGTAAGGGAACAAGCTATCCAGCTCTCGAGTTCCTTACACCTGTAAAGGGTCCAAACCTTTCACAGATTTGTGTGGAAATTGGTTCAGGCCAGAAGAACGCACTTCAGGGTGCGCAGTCATACCAGAAGGATCTACAAAAGCAGTCACAACAGCTTGGTCTTGCTGGCTGGTAAGTAGTACATAGTTAGAAAAGAGAACCGGCTCGAAGAGATTTGAGCCGGTTCTCTTTCACTAATTTCACCCACCATTATTAAAGATTAAGGAAGAAATAATGAAGAAAAAGGGAATAAAGAGTCCATACGCAAGCTCTTTGTTTTGGCCAGCGGGAATTATTTATATGGTTCTCTTTTTTATCCCAACAGTACTTTCGTTATTCTTCAGCCTTACACGATGGACTCTTCAAGAATGGGAATTCATCGGTATCGAAAACTTCAAACTTTATTTTTCAGAAGAGAATCTTCGAATTGGATTTAGAAACACAATTATTTACGCAGTGCTAACAAGTGGACTCAAAGTAATTTTTGCACTTTACCTAGCAAGTTTCTTGTCATCTAAGCTTCGAACCACGGGCTTTATTCGCTCAGTTTTATTTTTCCCAACTCTTGTAAGCACAATTGGAGTTGGTATTACCTTCTCGATGTTGATGAACCCTTACGAAGGTGTGATCAACGCCGTGATCAAGTCGATTGCTGGTTTTTTTGGTAAAACAACCGATGGTCCGGGCTGGCTTATAGATCCTAATCTTCTGCCGATAATCTCAATTGCACTCGTTGATGTGTGGAAAGGTGTCGGTATCGCAACACTTATTTACATTGCCGGAATGGCTGCGATTCCTCGAGATTATTACGAAGCATCCTCAATTGATGGCGCAAGCACTCGCCAACAATTTTATAGAGTAACAATTCCACTCGTTCGCCCTGCAATGTTTTCAGTAATTATTCTCTCCTTTGTTGGCGGGCTTCGATCCTTCGACTTGATTTGGGCAATGACTGGCGGAGGCCCTGGCTTTATCTCTGACGTGCTTGCTTCAATCAATTACAAGCAATACACATCTGGATATTACGGACTTTCAACTGCTGGAAACGTAATTCTCTTTGTTCTAGTTTCAGTGCTCGTATTCCCTCTCTCTAGATATCTCAATAAGAAAGAGGTGACAATGTGATGCTCAAAGGGAAAGAAACTCTAAAATCAAAGACCAAATACCGCAGTATTTGGGCAGATATCATCGGCGTAATCCTGACAGTTGTTGTCTTTATCTTGCCTTTCTACTTCTTGGTGGTCAATGCAGCTAAAGGAACAACTGAATCATTTCGTCTCAATATGTCACTTCCTGAAAAATGGCTCTTGTTTCACAACATAGGCAAAGTTGTCTCTGCCTATGATTGGCATGTTCTAAGAGCGACATGGAACTCCTTCGTCTTGACTATATTTTCTGTCTTTTTCCTGATCATAATCAGCGGAATGACCGGCTTTGTTATGCACCGCAAGCGCAATAGAGCTAGTTCTATAGCAAACGTGCTTGTGCTAACTGCTCTCGTTATCCCACCAGCTATTGTTCCAACTATCTGGGTATTGCAACGTTTGCATCTCTATAAGACTTTGGCAGGAATGATTGCTATTGAAGTTGCATACGGACTTGCATTTGCCATTCTTATCTTCCGCAACTTCATTGGAACAATACCTAAAGAGATTGATGAAGCGGCAATTGTTGATGGTTGTACTGGTTGGAATCTATATTTCAGAATCATTTTCCCATTACTGAAGCCTGTAACAATCACAATTGGAATCATTGCGACAGCTGCAATTTTCAATGACTTTACCAACCCACTGTATTACCTACCTGGTGATGAAAATGCGACTCTGCAGCAGACTTTGTTTGCATACATAAGTCGATACTCAACTCAATACAACTTATTGTTCGCAGATATTTTGTATATCACCGCATTCCCATTGCTGGCATTCATTTTCTTCAACAAGAGAATTGTTTCCGGTATGACCGCAGGATCTATCAAAGGATAATCATGAGCACAGTTGGAAACATTCGAATCGGTCGCAGCGCAGATGCTTTAGTCGTTGCTCAATCACGCCCTGTAATCTCATGGCAAATTCTCGGAGGAGGAAATGACCTTCGCCAAGATGCATATGAGATTGAAGTGGCAAGTGATGCGGCGTTCTCAAAGAACGTTGTATCGAGTGGCCAGATTAAATCTTCCTCTGTCACTCAAGCTGCATGGCCAGATTCTGCGCTCAAAAGCCGCGAGATTCGCTATGTTCGCGTAAAGGCACAGATCAATGGAACATGGACTGCCTGGAGTGCGGTTGCAACAGCAGAAGCGCCACTCTTTGCAAACAAGGAGTGGACAAGCAAGCCAATTGCTTTGCCTAATGATCCTGGGAAAAAAGGCAAAGCCCCTTCTGCAATATTCCGTAAAGAATTTGATTTAGCATCTACAGGAGTGCGAACACGTCTTTATGTAACAGCACAAGGTCTATTTGATATTCAAATCAATGGCAAGGCTGTCAGTGATGAACTATTAAACCCTGCCTGGACTTCTTACAAGCAACGCATAGCATTTCGCACCTTTGATGTATCTAGCCTTCTAACAAAGGGCAAGAACGTTATTTCCATGGTCATTGCTGATGGTTGGTACCGCGGCCAATTAACATGGGAGCAATACCGAAATGTCTTTGGCGATACAGCTGCTGCACAATGCCAACTGGAAATTCATGAATCAAATGGATCAATTACAAAAATTGGCACAGATGACTCTTGGAAAGTTAGCACCGGAGAAATCCAAAGCGCAGATATCTATGACGGTGTAACAATTGACTTCAACAAAGAACAAAAGGGTTGGCGCCAAACTGGCTTTGATGACTCAAAGTGGGGCAAAGTAGAAGTTTGCCCAGTTATCCGCGCAAAGCTTTTCCCAATGACAAGTCCACCGGTGCGCGTTACAGAATCAATAAAGGCGATCTCTGAAACAAAGACTTCACGCGGATCTGTTATTTATGATTTTGGACAAAACATGGCTGGCCTTGTGCGTATCAAAGTAAAAGGTAAAGCTGGTGACAAGGTAACAATTACTCACGCTGAAGTTCTCAAAGAGGGCGAGCTTCACCGCGCGCTCCTTCGCACAGCTAAAGCTGAAGATAATTACACACTCGCTGATTCAAATGAAATAGAGATTTCACCTCTATTTACATTTCATGGTTTTAGATATGCAGAGATCACAACAAGTGCTCAAATCACAAGTGTTATCGCTG
>WLDA01000127.1 GCA_009705025.1 Actinomycetota bacterium
CTTGATTGGGTTGCAACAGTTCCACCAACAATTATGTTGTGTCGAACCATTCTTGGGCCAGAGCGCGCAACAGTTATCTACGGGTGGGTCTTTGCTGCCCATCAAATTGGTGGCTCTATTGCCGCCTTTGGAGCCGCTGTATTACGAGTAAAACTTGGTGACTATGCAGCTGCGTTCTATGTCAGCGGTGCGATGTGTGTCATAACTTCATATTTCGTTCTACAGATTGCAAAAGGCAAAGACCTCAAAGCGATGATGGCGTGAGTACTTTCTACGAAAAAATGGGGGGCGAGGCATTCTTCGCTGATTTAGTCTCACAGTTCTATGCCCGCGTTGCTACTAATCCAATCTTGCGACCAATGTATCCAGATGAGGATATGAAAGGTGCAGCACAACGTTTGCAATGGTTCTTAGAACAATACTGGGGCGGACCAACTACTTATGGCGATAATCGAGGTCACCCCCGACTTCGTATGCGCCATGCACAATTTCCAATTGATACAAAAGCTCGTGATGCGTGGCTATCGTGCATGGGCGCAGCCGTTGATGGAATTGAGATGGACCCAGTTATGCGCGAAGAGTTGTGGTCTTATTTAGAGATGGCCGCAAACTCTATGGTGAATCAACCAGATTGAGAAAGATTTCCAACTTTTAGAATTTCACCATTACGCAAATACCAGAGAGTCCCATTTGAATCACGAACAGTTGTTATGCGCAATCCAACTTTTTCAACAGTTCCTTTTACATCAAGAACTTCTACTTTGTCGCCAACGCCGTACTGATCTTCCACCAGCATAAAAATTCCAGATAAAACATCGCGCACAATAGTTTGCGCACCAAGACCGAGTGCGACACCGATAACTCCGGCGGATGCAATAAGTGGACCAAGGTTGAAACCAAATTCACCCATCATCATTGCAAGAGCAATAATCCAAACAATTGAATTGAGAGTACTTGATAAGACCGTGCCAGTTGTTCGAGCGCGCTCTTTCTGGCGAGCGACCATATTTCCAGGACCAGGAATCAGGTCAGTGCTTGCAAGACGATTCATTGCTCGAGTTATTGCTCGAGTACCAAAGTATTGAATTGCTATGGCAGCGGCGAGAATCAGAATGATGCGAAGGGGAGTGCCGCGCAGCCAATCGAGGGCATTTTGTAGGTTTTCGTTCATGATGGTGAGACTTTATCCAAAATGTCATCAAAAATTAGGCACCAAATGCCCCCGCGTCCCAGACTTTTAGTGCAAGATAAACCAATCGGCGCGAGCCACGCGCTAGATCGGGAGCGATTATGTCGCGCACACTTGTGCTCAATGCCACCTACGAACCTTTAGGTGTTGTCTCTGATCGACGTGCTCTCATTCTTGTTCTCAACTCTCGCGCAGTGATGATTGAAGATTCCGGCGAAGTTGTTCACTACGCACATGGCGAAATGTCTCTACCTTCAGTAATTCGCCTCACTAAATTTGTTCGCATTCCTTATCGTCATGCTGTTCCACTTTCACGCCGTGCAATATTTGCTCGCGATGGTGGCCGTTGTGTTTATTGCGCAGCACCTGCAACATCTATTGATCACGTGATTCCACGTAGTCGTGGTGGTGGTCACAATTGGGAAAATGTTGTCTCTGCATGTCATAAGTGCAACCATCTCAAAGCAGATAAGCCACTCAAAGAAATGGGCTGGAAATTGCGCACACTTCCTCGGGAACCAGTTGGTGCTGCGTGGAGAATTCTTGGAACAGGGCGAACAGATAAAGTTTGGTTGCAATACCTAGAGCCATTTGGTGTGGCAGCAGCCACTGCATAAATAACTTAGACTTACCCCATGACTAATCACTTCCATAGCCTTGTCAGACTTCACACCATCGCACAAGAAGATGGTTACATCCCAGGTGAGGGTCTCAGCGCAATTGACACAGTCGTAACCTATGTTCTAATCCCAGTCGGACTCTTTTTTGGAATCGCACTCATTACATGGGCGCTCACAGGAGATCGCAAGAAAAAGAAAAGTTCTTCAATAACTTCTATCGAATAGAACTAATTATTTATCGCACTTCTGTGCTTTGAGTGCGCGAGCAAGTGCGTCGCGACCTTCGGCAACAACTCGACGGAGCGCTCCAGCTGAATCTTTTCCTGTGACATCGAGCCAATTCTGAGCTTTTGCAAGAGTCGCATCTGAAATTACGAATGTTGGGAAGGTCAAGATTGCAGTTGCTTCTGCGATCTCAAATCCCTTGTTCTTCCAGAGATCATTGAGCATCGCAAAATACTGATCGACAAATGGCTCAAGTAGATGTGAGTGCAATGGAAGATTGAAACCACGACATGTGTAAGCATGAATTGTGTTACTCAAATTGTCATTGACTACCGACGTAAATGCTTTCACCTTCGATTCAGCCGTTGGGATAGCAGCAAATGCATATGCGGCATTTTGCTTTCCATGAGCAGTGTTATCGCGCGCTAGTTCTGCATCGATATCAGCTGCGCCAAGTACGCCTCGCTTGATTGCACATATAAATAGGTACCAACGAAGATCGGCATCAATTGCTAGACCAGATACGGAACCACCAAGGATTGACTTGATGCGCTCGTTTTGTTCTGGAGTAACGGCTGCATCAGCAAATGCTTTTGCGAATTGAAGCTGGTGATCACTTCCTGGCTTTGCGCCATCTAGGAATTTCTCCATTGCATTAGCAAGTGTGAGTCGCAATCCTTGGCGCTTACTTGGATCGCTGTATTGCCAGATAGCAGTATCTAATTGAGTAATTGTCATTGTGACAATTGAAATATCACTCTCATCGGCAAGTGCGTTGAGTGCAATCGTGAGGTAATCAGAAGTTGATAGTTCACCATCGCGCACTGAATCCCACAGAGATGCCCAGATAAGAGCGCGAGCAAGTGGATCATTGAGCTTTCCAAGATGACTCTTCAGTGTTGCAATTGAGCGCTCATCAAAGCGCAACTTTGCATACGTTAGATCGCCGTCATTTATGAGAACAAGGTCTGCGACTTTTTCACCCACTAATGCAGTAACTGGAGTGTGTGCTCCCGCAACATCGAGTGCAACACTCTTGCGACGAACTAGTGCGCCACCGTCGATATCAAAGAGTGCAACTTTCAAACGGTGAGGACGAAGTTCTTGTGAACCAACAGGCATCGTTGGCGCTTCCTGCTTGACTACAATTGCAGAGTAGGCGCCGTCGGTAATTGAAATTTCTGGTCGCAAAGTGTTTACACCAGCAGTTTGTAACCAAGTCTTTGCCCAAGGCTTTAGATCACGTCCACTTGTGGCTTCTAGTTCAACCATCAAATCATTGAGTGTCGTGTTCTTGTACGCGTGCTTTGTGAAATAGATGCGAAGTGCATCGA
>WLDA01000128.1 GCA_009705025.1 Actinomycetota bacterium
GTTTTGCTTGAACATATGCCTCTGCAACGGCTACGCGTGGAGGGTTGTACTCATTGAATACTTGTCGCCATTCGCGAAAAATCTCATGTACTTCGTTTCGATCAAAGAGAATATCGGTGCCATCTTGTGCAATCTTGAAGGCATTCATTGATTTCTTTGCGATATGTAGACGTTTGAAATCTTTCTTCATTGCGTGCGCAACATCAACACGGAAACCATCAACGCCGCGATCTGCCCAGAAGCGAAGTGTCTTCAAGAAATCGAGTTGTACTTCTCGGTTATCCCAATTGAAATCTGGTTGCTCTGGTGCAAAGAGGTGCATGTACCACTGCCCCGGTGTTCCATCGGCATTCGTTGTGCGAGTCCATGCAGAAGGTGCAAAGTGTGAAATTTCATCTGATGGTGGAAGTTCACCATTCTTGCCGCGGCCATCTCTGAAAATATAGCGATTGCGCGCCGCTGAACCTGGTTCAGACTTTAGAGCTTCTTGAAACCATGGATGCATATTCGATGAATGATTAGGAACAATATCTACGAAGACAGAAATATCTGCTTTGTGAAGCGCCTTGAGCATCTTGTCGAAATCTTTGAGAGTTCCAAGACGTGGATCTACATTGCGGTAATCAGCAACGTCATATCCACCATCTGCTAATTCGGAAGGATAAAAAGGACTAAGCCATACTGCATCGAGGCTAAGTGATTTTAGGTAATCAATTTTTGAAGTGATGCCCTTGATGTCGCCAATTCCATCTGCGTTGGAATCTTTGAAGGAGCGCGGGTATATCTGATAGATAGCGGCTTGGCGCCACCAATTCTCATTCTTCTTCATTTGTTTATTTCACCGCTCCCAGGGTTATCCCCCGCATAAGTGTTCTTTGGAATATAAGGAAGAAAATTACTGATGGCATAAAGCCAATGAGTGCAGCAGCTGCGCGCGCTGTCGGATCACTGGTGTATTGACCAGTTGTTACTGCCATTGCAAGTGTGACAGTTTGATTATCGTTAGATGGCAACATGACGAGAGGAATCAAGAATTCATTCCATGTGAAGATAAAGAACATCGTTGCCAAGACAAAAAGTGTGGGGCGAAGCAGGGGTAGAACAATGCTTCGAAGAATTCTCCAAGGGCTGGCACCATCTACTCGAGCTGCTTCTAATAGTTCATCGGGGAAAGTGCTCATAACTGAAGAAAGTAAGTAGGTACCAAATCCTGTAGACATGACACCAAAAATAATAATGATTGACCAGATATTGTCATAAAGATTGAGCATCTTAGAAACAGAGTAAAGAGGATAAATTAGTGCCTCTTGTGGAATTGTGAATGCAACCATAAAAAAGCCCAGAATCCAGATGCGGCCTTTGACGCGACCGATTCCAATCGCATAAGCAGTAAGGAAGCTAAGAACTACCCCAATCAATGCCACAAAGAGAGATACTTGAGCCGAATTCAATAGTTTTTTACTGAAATTTACTTCGCCCCAGAATTTACTAAATTTTGAAAAATCCCAATCTTGCGGCAAAGCAAGTACTCCATTTTGAACGAACTCTTGTTCGGGCTTGAATGAGTTGATAAATGCGATGTACATAGGAAATAGCCAAACAAGTGCCATGAATACCAAGCCAACTAATACGAGGTATGGGGCAACTCCTTTTTTGCGTTTAACGCTCATCGAAGTACACCCATCTTTCGCTGGAATCTGAGCAGACCAATAGCAAGAACAGTAAGAATCATCGCAAGTACTGTCGCAACCGATGCCCCATAGCCAACTTTGAGTGTGGAGAAGAAATGGAAGTATGAGAAATATGCAGGAACTTGTGTTGCATCCCCTGGCCCACCATTTGTCATCACATAGACAGGGCCAAATACCTTCAGGGCCGCAACAGTAGTTGTCAGGAGAACAACTGAAATTTCAGGATAGAGCTGTGGAATTGTGACAATTCTAAATCTTTCAAACCATGTGGCACCATCTAATTGGGCCGCTTCATCGAGGTATGGATCTAAGCGTGACATTCCAGAAATGAATATCACGATTGTGTATCCAATCTGAATCCAAATCATCATAACTGAAAGAGCAAGCATCGCTGTGCTGGATTGACCTAACCAGTTGAGAGCAAACTTATCGAGTCCGATTTTTCTTAGTACTGTATTAATCACGCCGACATTTGGAGAAAGCATCCAAGCCCACAAAATGCCCACTACGGGTAAAGCGATAATCTGTGGAACGTAGAGACTGATACGAATAAAAGTAGAAACAGCATTACCGAAATGCTTTGCGATAAAGTCATAAATAAGTGCTGCAATTATGAGACCCATAGCTGTCGGTATAATCGACATTGCTAAAATAAATTCAAACGCGTGCAGGAACGAGATCCAGAAAACTCGGTCGTGGATTAGTTCCTGATAATTTGCAAGGCCGACCCAAACTGGTTTTCCAATACCTTGCCATTCATTGAAGCTGAGATAAATATTGTAAGCAAATGACCCACCTACAAGTGTTGCAAAAGTTAGAACTCCAGGTACGGCAAACCAGTAGTACTGCCTGGTCTGCTCGAACTTAGTGCTCATTTCAAATTCCTATTCATAATTTTTGACGTTCTTAATCGTAGATGAAGTGGGGCTGGTTCTAAAAATTTCCTAGAACCAACCCCACTTCGTTTTACTATGAGGTTATTACTTTGTTGTAACCGAAGTTACAAGTTATGCCTTTGGACGACCGCTGTTATAGAAACTTCCGGTTGCCTTCATGTAAGCATCAACATCGCCACTTGAAAGAAGCGCTGTTCCGTTAGATAGAAGGATGTCGTAGTAACCAGGAACAGGCCAGTCTGGGTACATTGCTAATGCATTCTTCTTTACTGCAACACCAAATGGTGTAGCTGTAAGGATTGATGCTGGGTTAGCAATTGCCTCTGCATCAGCAAATAGTGGGAGTCCACCAGCATTGCCGAGGTAGTTCTGGTACTTCTTTGAAAGAACCAAGTTGATGAATTCAGCAGCTAGGTCTTTGTTCTTTGAACGTGAAGGAATAACAAGCAAGTTTCCAGCAGATCCAACTGTGAGAGTTCCTGGTAGCAAGAACTTTCCGTAGCTAAATGTTGAAACCTTTGTCTGCATGCTTCCGTCTAGCCATGATCCGCCAATAACCATTGCAGCTTTTCCAGCTTGGAATTCTGCAACAGCATCATCAGGTGAAACACCTGAAACGTTTGGCTGGAAGTATCCAGCTGTCTTCCACTTAAGAAGAGTCTGTGCTGCCCACTTGATGTTTGCATCTGTTGTTGCATCTACAGCCTTACCCTTGAACAACTGGAATGAGTTGATCCAAGTTTGGTTAGCGCGTGATACAGCAAGTGCGTAAACATTGTGA
>WLDA01000129.1 GCA_009705025.1 Actinomycetota bacterium
CCCTGCAAATTTGAAACCCGGTGAAGCGCGTATGGAACAAGTAGATGTTGAGCGCAGCCAAGAGTTCCGCAAATGTATCGAATGTTTCTTGTGCCAGAACACATGTCACGTTATTCGTGACCATGAAGAAAATAAGAAGTCCTTTGCTGGCCCACGTTTCTTTATTCGTATCGCTGAATTAGATATGCACCCTCTTGATACCCTGAAGAATCGTAAGAAAACTGCGCAAGAAGAGCACGGACTTGGAATGTGTAACATCACTAAGTGCTGCACAGAAGTGTGCCCAGAACATATTCGAATCACAGATAACGCGATCATTCCTATGAAGGAGCGCGTTGTCGATGAAAAATATGATCCACTACGTTGGTTAGGCTCAAAGATTCGCAAGCGCGAGGGTATTGTTTAGCACGTGAGATTAATTCTGCGTTGGCTAGCCCTCGCAGTTGCGTTCTGGGTTGCGACATCCATCGCGCCCGGGATTAGCGTTAATGGCGGACTAACAACATATCTCTGGGTCGCACTGCTATTTGGTCTCATCAATGCAATTCTTGGATCAATTCTGAAAATACTTACCTTGCCGGCCACAATCATTTCTTTTGGGCTTTTTCTCTTTGTAATCAATGCAGCAATGCTTTCATTGACCGCGCGATGGAGTGAAAAATTAGATGTAACGGGTTTTGGTTCAGCGCTACTCGCATCTCTCATCATTAGTGTCGTAACAGGGCTTGCAAGCCGCCTTTATAAGAAAGCGCTACCAATCTGAAATCGCTAGCGTTAGTTTCCATAGGCGGAGTTTTTGGAACTCTTCTTCGCTACTTTTTAGGCTTCATAATTCCTAACGATCGCACAGGCACGCTTGTAGCAAATATGGTGGGAGTAGCCCTGGCATCCGCACTTCTTGTACTGATGGAGCGACGTGGAATTACAGAACTTCGCCACCTCTTATTACCTGGTTTTTGTGCAGGCCTCACAACTTTTTCGGCAGTAACAGCTCAATCTTTAGAACCACGTGATGGTGGGGCGCTATTTCTTGCAGAAAATGTAATTGCTTCAATAATCATTGTGGTTATTGTTTTGCCCATTGCCCGCAAAATCATTCCGGTGCGCTCATGAACGCTCTGTATGTAATTCTTGGTGCCGCAGTTGGCGCACCTGCGCGCTTTGCAATAGATCAATACATTCGTAAATTCACGAATAAGCCTTATGGAATTTTTCTCGTAAATATTCTTGGATCTTTCTTACTTGGGATGACTTTCAAAAGTAGCGAACACATACATGACTTATTGGCAATTGGCTTTGCTGGTGCATTTACAACATGGTCAACATTTATGCTCGATATCTATTTAGCTTTTGAACTTAAGCGACACAAAGAGGCCGCGATGAATTTAGTGCTCTCACTCGGGGTTGGATTGCTCGCTGCGTGGTGTGGACTTCAACTAGCGTAGAGATTGCATCCACGCTTCAATATCATCAGGGTGGCTTGGAATGTTCGCACTTAGATTTATACAACCATCTTCAGTAACTAGAACATCATCTTCTATTCGAATTCCGATGCCTCGATATTCAGGTGGAAATAATTCATCATCAGGTTGAATATAAAAACCCGGTTCAACAGTCAAAATCATTCCCGCACGAAGTTTTGCTTCGGTGTATTGATCTTTACGCGCTTGCGCACAGTCATGAACATCCATACCTAACATGTGGCTTACTCCGTGAAGTGTCCAGCGGCGATGCAAACCAATCTCTGGTTGCATGGATTCATCAACACTGACAGTTAGAACACCTAAATCATGTAATCCTTGAGCAATTACGCGATGGCATGCACGATTTATATCTAGAAAATCTGCGCCAGCTTTCACCGCAGCAAATCCTGCTTGCTGCGCGCGATATACCAACATATACATAGCGCGTTGTTCTGGAGTAAATTTCCCATTCACAGGAAGAGTACGAGTTATGTCTGCTGTGTAATAAGAATCCATCTCTATTCCAGCATCAATGAGAATGAGTTCGCCATTTCGAACTGCGCCATCGTTTCGAGTCCAGTGCAGTACGCAGGCATGCGCACCAGAGGCCGCGATGGTGTTATAGCCGAGATCATTACCTTCAATACGCGCACGACCATAAAAAGCAGCCTCAACAACTCTTTCTCCGCGAGGTGTTTCAACAGCTGCTGGAAGTGCACGAATAATGTCGTTAAAACCTGAATGTGTGGCATCGATTGCTCGTTGCATCTCTTTAATTTCATAATCATCTTTGATCATGCGATGTACCGATGTGAAGTTAGCTAACTCTTCATCGCGCACATTCTTATTTATAATTGAATCAATCAATGTATCTTGATTGCGAATAACAAGAGCGCCTTTATCTTTTGCCAAAAATGCTTCTAATTCAGTAATTTTGCGAGTCGCGATTTGATATCGAGCCTGTGCCTCTTCAAGAGTAAAGCGGCGGCCAACCCATAATTCTCCGTAGCGCGCATCTTTATAAAATGCATCGGTATCGCGAGTTGAGCGAGGATTTATAAAAAGAATCGGTTCATGTGAATCACCACTTGGTTCCATTACCAAGACAGCGTCCGCCGTTGCCTCGACGCCTTGCACACCTGTGTAATAAGCAAAAGCTGAATGTGGACGATAGAGATAATCAGTGTCATTGCTTCGAACTTTGTAATTTCCAGAAGGCAATATTAAACGAGTTCCTGGAAATGCTGCTGAGAGTGCTTGACGGCGCGAGAACGCATATGTTGCAACATCATCAGGAGTTATTCCGTGAAGAGGAGATGGAGCCCAACCAGTTTTCATAAATTCTGCATAGAGCTGTGATGGCTCTACATCATAAACTCGGCCAGATTTCTTCTCTTCAGCGCTCATCGGATTAGCCTAACAATAATTATTTCAATGCAGAGAAATCAGTTGATGTCATATAACGCGAATCAATTGATTCAACAAGTGGTCCATCAACTTCTGATGCATCCTTTGCAGCAATCCACACAGGATCAGCAATAAATGCTTCCCAATTCTTAGCCGGATCTCCAGAATGTTTAATGACGTAGGTCAACACATCTGTGTGTGCATCTTCAAGCCAATAACCGATGCTTTCCATATTGTGTTTGGCAAAAAGGGCAACGGTGTGGTTTCTAAAGCGGGCACAGAGCGCCTCGATTTTTCCTGGATTCGCTGTGTATATACGCAGTTCATATGTCATACGGCAGGATACTGCGAGAAGAATTTAGATGTAAACTACAGCCACCACTTGGAGACGTCGCATAGCCCGGTCGAGTGCGCCTCACTGCTAACGAGGTAAGGTCTAAAAGCCTTCAGGAGTTCAAATCTCCTCGTCTCCGCTC
>WLDA01000013.1 GCA_009705025.1 Actinomycetota bacterium
TATTGAGACCACGTTGTTGTTGAAAGGAACGTATCTCATCAGGAGAGAGCTCTTTCATAATTTCTCTCCTTTATTTCCAGAACTGATTAAATAAAACCTTCGAGCTCTTTGAGAAGAGCAGGCTTTGGTTTTGCACCAACAATGGACTTTACAATTTGGCCATTATGAAAAAGGTTCATGGTAGGAATTGATGTAATTCCATATTTGATTGCAATTGCTGATTCTTCATCAGTATTGAGTTTTACAATTTTGATCTTGTCGCCATGCTCATTTGAAATTTCTTCAAGGATTGGTCCAACTGCGCGGCATGGCCCACACCATTCTGCCCAAAAATCAACGAGAACTGGGGTCGTGCTCTTGAGTACAACTTCATCAAAATTAGCTGTCGTTACTGCGGTTGTGCCGGCCATGTTTACTCCCTGGATTTAGATGTGTCTATGGATTGAACTTTAGTGGTGCGAGAGAAATTTTTCAGCATCAAGGGCTGCCTGACAGCCAGATCCCGCAGCTGTAATTGCCTGACGATAGGTGTGATCAACTAAATCTCCACATGCAAAAACACCAGGCAGATTTGTACGCGTTGATCTTCCTTCAACTTTCACATAACCCTCACCATCGAGATCTATCTGAGTGGTTATCAGTTCACTGCGAGGAATATGTCCGATTGCAACAAAGAGACCGGTGAAATCACGAGTACTCACTGTTCCATCAAGAGTATTTCGCAACTGAAGTGCTTCTACTTTTTCAGCCCCAAGAACATCAATGACTTCTGTATTCCATAAAAATTCAATCTTTGGATTTGCGTGTGCGCGATCAGCCATAATTTTTGAAGCGCGCAAAGAGTCACGACGATGAATCAAAACAACTTTATCTGCAAATTTTGTTAGAAAAGTTGCTTCCTCGATTGCAGAGTCACCACCACCGACAACAGCAATTGTTTGATTGCGAAAGAAGAAACCATCACATGTGGCACACCACGAAACACCACGCCCAGATAATCTTTTTTCATTTACTAATCCGATTTCACGATAAGCAGAACCCATTGCCAAAATTACAGATTTTGCTTTTATAGTATTTCCGGATCCATCTTTTAGAACTTTGATATCGCCAGAGAGATCCATTTCAACAATATCGTCGGTGACAAGTTCGCTACCAAAACGTGCAGCTTGTTTGCGCATTGAATCCATAAGATCAGGACCCATCACACCATCAACAAAACCAGGAAAATTTTCAACCTCAGTTGTATTCATAAGCGCACCACCTGCGGTGACTGAGCCTTCATAAATCAGTGGTGATAGTTGCGCGCGCGAAGCATAAATCGCTGCCGTGTATCCAGCAGGTCCAGAACCAACAATGACAACTTCTCTAACTTCACTCATATATTCACCATAACCCTAATTTATCTCCTTTTATTCCACACTCTTGTTGCGACCCATAAATGAGGCGACCAACTCTTTACCCATTGAAACCTCTTCAATTTGCAGTAATCGAGCGGTGAAGAAGAAACCAATAAAACTAATAACCATCACAAAAAGTAGTTCTAACGCTCGTATTCCAGAGGAACTGTTAGCGCCTACCCAATCAAAATAGATAGAAATTGCAAAGAGCGGGACCATTGAAATAAGTGAGGCAAGTAATAAGCGAAAATGTTGTGGCGCAAAATCTCGTAGCGCTAGTTTTCCAATATGGCGCTTGAGAAGAAAGAGTGTGACGAAGAGCCCAACTAAATAGCTAATAGAGAAAGCCGCACCTAATCCCACAGTTACCCATTTGTTTTGAAGAGTTGATAAGAATAAATAAGAAAGCCCAATCGATATAACGTTTATAACAAGAATAGAGCTCACCTGAGTACGAGTATCTTCAAAAGCGTTGAATCCTCGTATCAAAATTAAGTTGATTGAGAAAGCAACAAGCCCAAAACTAAGAGCTGACAAAACGTAACCGATATATCGCGAATCCTCTGATCCGATACCAAAGAAAAGCACTTCTGTAATTAGTGGACCGAATAACAACAATGCCACAGCGCTTGGAACAGTTATAACACCCACCATACGTATTGCACGCACCAATTGTTCACGGACCTCATCAACCTTCTTATCTATTGCAAGGCGCGAAAGATGCGGAAGCATTGCAGTGACTATAGATATTGTGACAATTGAATAAGGCAATAACATGATGAGGTATGCATTACTAAAAGGTGTAACTCCAACGCCAGTCGTTATTCCATCTTTTGCACTACGAACCGCAGCACTCGTTGCAACATTGACAGTTACCAAGTATCCAACTTGCGAAATAAATACATAAAGTAGTGTCCAACCAGCTAACGTAAATGACTTTCCTAATCCTTGAATCCCCCACATGGGACGAATTCGAATTCCAGATCTATAAACAACCGGGATAAGAATCAGCGCTTGTACAACTATTGCAAAAGTTGTACCCCAACCCAATATTTGTATTTGAGCATCCGTAATTGTTGCAACGGTAAGTGCTGGCGAGTAATAGAGGACAGCCCCAAAAATAATGATTCCAACAATATTGTTAGCAATTGGCGCCCACATTAGAGGGCCAAAAGAGCCACGTGAATTTGCTACTTGGCCCAACATTGTAAATAAACCCAGGAAGAAAATTTGTGGCAAGCAATAGCGAGTAAACGCAATTGCGATATCTCGCTCATGTTCAAAGCCAGATGTAAAGAATTCAGGTGCATATAAACGAACTAAAAATGGCGCAAAAATGACTCCAACAGCAACAAGGGCTAAGAGAATAATCGAAATGGTAGTTACTAAACGGGAAGCAAATGCATGGCCCCCATCTTCATCATTGAACGAGCGCACAAGTTGTGGAACAAATATTGCAGTAAGTGCGCCACCGACAAGTAGGTTGTAAAGAATATTTGGCATCGTATTTGCAACGTTGTAGGTATCAGCTAATAACGCGGTACCTAAGACAGCAACAATAAGTAAACCGCGAATAAATCCTGTTATTCGCGAAAGTATTGTGCCAATAGCCATAATGCCCGATGCGCGATAAAGGTCATGAGCTTTCACTTCTTTGACCTCCGAATCCTTCGAACACTTTGTGCCACTGCAGCAAGGAAGAGAATAATCGCCGCTCCTGTTGTAAACCACGCCACTCGCGAATCAATAACCGTGAGATTTAGAGAAAGCATTGCTGACTCACCAACATCATTGCCTTTGCTATCAGTTAGCTGAGCTTCAATTGTTGTGTTTCCAGGGGCAACAACACTGACATCCATTGATAATTGCAACTTGGAGTTTGCGGCAATAGTTATCTCGCGAATATTCGGCGTGTAGACCTTGAAATTATCTGGTGTAAGCCAAAGATCAACCGTTACTGGGACTGGATATTTATTAGTAACCGTAACGGGAACTTTTACTTGGGCGGAAGTAAGTCGATACTTACCCTCGTTAACACTTAGCTTCCCAACTTCATTTTTTACAGCTTTTATGGCTTGCAAAGAAAAATAATTACGGTTTTCTCGATTGAGAGAAGGCGATAATAGAATTGCTAATTTAGCTCGAAGTGCTTTTAACTCAGCATCTTCGACAACCCTAGATAATTCGGTAAGGCGTTGCCGATTTTTGGTATAACTAATTCTTTGTGAATTATTCAAGCGAGATACTGTTTTTGTAGGTGTAAAACTTGGACGAGTTGAAACCAAGCGAATTAGATTTTTACTAAGAGATTCATTACCGTAAGAGAAATACATTTTGAGTTCGCTTGGCGCTAAACGTTTCGCAAGTTTGATATCTGGATTTCCGTAAGCAAGAGCAATAACTTGATTACGCGATGTGACGTAACGCAGCTGTGTGATCCAGCTCAGGGCGATATCACTACCGACCCCAGGAGTCTTATTGACCAAGGAATACTTATTAGTCATTGCAGTCACTTCATCAACGAGTGCAGGATCAATTACCCATATCCGATTAGTTTTTATTGGTACATAAATAAGTTCTCCTAGTCGCCCGGTCGGCGCTAAACTTTGTGCTAATAAATCATCCCTAAAAAGACCGTCAAAATTTCTGTGCGTGGTTTCGGTGATTACGACTATTTCATTTTCCACCGCGGTTGCGGAAGGAACGGTGATTCCAATAAATAAAATTGTTATTAGAAAAGTAAATAATTTTTTCATAGAACCAATTCCCCGCTGCGGGCAATCAATTTCTTTTCATCGGGGTATGCCAACTTCTCTATAATTTCGGTTAGTGGAAACCATGCGACCTCATCAACTTCTGTGATTTGTGCCTGCAACGTTCCACCTACTTCACGGAAAAGAAAATGATGCACCGTTTTGTGAATTCTTTTTCCACCAGCCATAAACCAAAAATCAATAACGCCTAATGATTTTGCGATCTCTGAGGTAATTCCAGTTTCTTCAGCGACTTCACGAATCGCTGCCTGCTCAGGCGATTCACCTTCTTCTATATGTCCTTTAGGTAGCGACCACAACAAGCGAGTTCCGGTGACATCTTTGTGATCAAAGCGTCCAATTAGTAAGCCTAATTTTCCCGTAGCGTCGATAACTAAACCACCAGCACTAACTTCATCAACACGCTTGGCATACGGTTTCGCGGCGCTCTTCTTTGCACTTTTAGGCGCGCTAGTACTTTCTGCGCTTGTCGTGCTCTCACTACTTTGGGGGCTGCGATGTGCTGGCTTTCGTCGCCTGCGTTTTTTCTTCGTGCCTTCGCTGCCCGCACCAGGTGCCGGGATCATGAAGCAAGGGTACTGCTCTAGCCTTATCTATTGTGAAGAGTGCATTAGGAGCCGCGGGCGAGTTAGCCATCCGTTCCCTCATTGAGAAAGCGCCATTGGCGAGCTCGCTCGCTCAAGCATTTTCAGCAAAGGGTTACACACTTGCACTCGTTGGTGGCCCTGTTCGCGATGCAATTTTAGGACGCCTCGGAAACGATCTTGATTTCACAACGAATGCGAAACCTGAAGAGAGTAAAAAAATATTGCATGGCTGGGCAGAACATGTTTGGGATACCGGAATCGCATTTGGAACTGTTGCTGGAAAATTAGGAGACACAACAGTTGAAGTAACTACCTATCGAAGCGATGTATATGAAAAAGATTCACGCAAACCGGAAGTTTCTTACGGCGAAACCATCGAAGGAGATTTATCACGAAGAGATTTTCGTGTTAATTCAATGGCGCTTGAACTAACTGGCCCAAAACCAGAATTCATAGATCCTTTTGACGGTTTGAGTGACCTCACCAAAAAAATTCTACAAACGCCAGGAAAACCAGAAGATTCTTTCTCTGATGATCCATTGCGAATGTTGCGTGCTGCGCGATTTGCAAGCCAACTCAATTTTGAAATTGCGCCAAACGTTTTGGTAGCAATGAAAGAGATGGCATCTCGCTTGAGCATAATTTCGGCCGAAAGAATTAGAGATGAGCTTTCTAAAATCCTTATGTCACAAAACCCACGACTAGGAATAACAATTCTTGTTGATACTGGTCTGGCAGAAATTGTTCTTCCAGAGATTCCAAAATTGCGTTTAGAGGTGGATGAACACCATCACCATAAAGATGTATACGAACATTCGATAACGGTTTTAGAACAAGCAATCGAACACGAAGATCGATTAGGTGGGCCAAATCTTGTTATCCGCCTTGCTGCACTGTTGCACGATATTGGAAAACCAAAGACTCGAAACCTTATTGAAGGCGGAGGAGTTTCATTTCACCACCACGAAGTTGTAGGAGCGCGCCTTGCCAAAAAACGCTTGCAGGAGCTTCGTTTTGATGGACATACAGTTGAAGAGGTAGAAACACTTATCGCATTGCATCTGCGTTTTCACGGATACGGTGATGGTGAATGGAGTGACTCTGCAGTGCGACGCTACGTTCGCGATGCGGGAGATTTATTAGTACACCTTCATGTTCTAACTCGCGCTGATTGCACTACACGTAACAAAACTAAAGCAGCGCGACTAGCTGCCACATATGACAGCCTAGAAGCACGTATTGCTGTTTTGATGGAGCAGGAAGAGCTATCAAAGATCCGCCCAGATTTAGATGGCGCACAAGTTATGGAAATTCTTGATCTCAAGCCATCGCGAGCAGTTGGTCAAGCGATGGATTTCCTTATGGAATTGCGATTAGAGCGTGGGCAACTCGGAGCCGAAGTTGCGAGAGAAGAGTTACTAAAGTGGTGGCGCACTAGGTAAGTTGCATGAATTTAGACGGGCGTAACAGTCGTACTGCTCCAAGATAATATGCAAGAGTTACAAGAAGTGGTACCACTGCAGAGACACCTGAAACAGGGAGTAACAAGGCAGCAATAAGTGCACCTGAAACAATTGCACCATTGACAATCACATCGTAGAGCGCAAAAACGCGACCCCTAAAGTAATCATCAATTTTTGATTGTACGAGTGCATCATTAGTAACTTTTAGATTCTGTCCGCAAAATGCCGTAAAGAACGCGGTTACAATAAGTGTTACTTGACTTTGATGCACAGCTAAAACAATTGGGAAAAAAGCACTTGCAAATAAAGATAATCGCATCCATCTATGTCGTCCAAAACGAGCAACTCCGTAAGGGGCAAGAAAGGCACCTAAAGTAAGGCCAACACCGGCGAAACTTAGGGCAAATCCAAAACCAGCAAGGCCCTCTTCAGGTTTATTTGGATCATTAAAAGTATTTCTTTCGAGTAAAAGTGCCGTCAACGTAAGAGCGGTTAGTCCACCTCTGTGTATTGCAGTTGCTGCAATTCCGCGAGCGGCGTCAGTATGTTCTTGGAGGAAGCCAAGACCCTCGCGCATATCGCGAATACCATTCATAAAACTTGCAGTTGCTCGCTCGTGTGAAAGAGGACCAATCTCGCTTTTATTCAGACGTGTTGTAAGTAAAGCAGCTGTGAGGTAACCGATTGCTGCGATAAGAATAAGTAAAGAATCTGCATGGTTTGCGATAGTGAATGAATCAACTAACGAGCGAACACCAACGCCGATGCCACCTCCTATAACAACGAGCACTGATCCACCCGTTACTGCAATTGCATTTGCAGAAATAAGTGAACGAGGTTCTATAAGTAACGGTAAACCTGCAGATAACCCAGCAAGAATTAATCTATTTATTCCAAAAGCAATAAGTACAAAAATTGTTAACTCAAGTCCTGTCTTACCGCTGAAAATAAGTAAGGAAACAATAGATAAATTTATTGCTCGCGCCATATTAGAAAAGAAGAGTGCGCGTTGCCTAGAAACACGATCTAAAATTGTTCCTACAAAAGGACCGACAACTGAATAAGGTAAAAGAACAACAGCGAAGCCGAGAGCGGCACTCAATGCATTTGCTTGACGTTCGGGCGAGAAGAGCACAAATGAAGCTAGTGCGCTTTGAAAAAGCCCATCAGTTATTTGCCCGCTCCAACGAACGGCAAGTAAACGCGAGAGCCGAGGATGGCGCAGAAGTGCCCAGAAACTCATAGGAGAAGCGTAGTAAGAAAGAAGCGATTATTCTTTACTCCTTATGAAATCCCTCCGCTCCTATATCGACTATTCACTCGATAAGCGCGCGACCTTACTGGCACTTTTTCGTGGCGCCGTAGATGCGTGTGATGCAGATCCATACTTGATGCGTGCAGCGAAGTTTCATGGCGAGAAAGTAAATAGAAACTGTCCAGTATGTAAAAAGCTTTCTTTAGTAGAACTTAGATACACATTCGGTGATCAATTAGGTCAATACTCAGGGCGAATCAAAACCCCAGAAGAGTTAGCTGCCATGGAAAGTGAGTTTGGAGAATTTCGCGTCTACATAGTTGAAGTCTGTCGAGATTGTTCTTGGAATCACCTGTGTGCCTCCTTTGTTCTCGGTGATGGCGTTGAGCGCAAGGCACCCCGTCGAGTACGCACCTTGGAAGATGACGATTGGGTGAAGGGGTAACCTTTACAAATGCTGCGTAAATTTCTAATCAGATCAGCCATCTTTATTGGTGGTTTCGGATTTATTGCCGCGGCAACACTTTTTGCTCTCGCATATTTCACTGTTTCAATTCCTGATCCAAATGCCTATGTAAATAGTCAATCAACAATTATTCAATATTCCAACGGCGCTGAAATCGGGCGAGTAGGAACTCAGAATCGCCAAATTGTTCCCCTTGCAAAAATTCCACTCAATGTACGCCATGCTGTTTTGGCTGCAGAAGATCGCAACTTTTATTCCAATCGTGCATTTAGCGCAACAGGAATTGCACGAGCAGTATTCAATAATTTGCGCGGTGGTTCATTACAAGGTGGATCAACAATCACACAGCAATATGCAAAAACTGCCTTTTTATCACCCAGTCGAACAATTCAAAGAAAAATCAAAGAATTAGTTATCGCAATCAAATTAGAGAACTCGCTAAGCAAAGATCAAATTTTTGAAAATTACTTGAATACTATTTATTTTGGACGTGGTTCCTACGGTGTTATGACTGCTTCGCAACAGTATTTCAATCGCAATGTTGAACAACTTACAAATTCTCAAGCAGCCGTGATTGCGAGTATTTTGCGCTCACCTGGACTCTATGATCCTGCTTTCAAAAAAGGAAACGAAGAACGTCTTAAGGCTCGCTTTCAATATGTAATAGATGGAATGATTGATGCGAAGTGGCTGACTAAAGAAGATGCAGCCAAAATGAAATATCCAACAGTTGCACCACGTGCAACTTCAGGTTCACTCAGTGGCCCCAAAGGACACGTGATTGAAGCGGTACAAAAAGAATTAGCAAAATTGGGATTTTCTCAAGACCAATTATTAGTCGGCGGATTAGTTATTCGCACAACGATTGATCAGAAGGCACAGCAATCTGCAATTGATGCAGTAAATAAGTTGACTCCAAAGGGTGCACCAGAGAACTTACATATTGGTCTAGTTGCAATAAGGCCAGGTACAGGTGAAATCATTGCGCTCTACGGCGGCGCAGATTATCTAAAGCGACAACTCAGCGATGCAACACAAGCAATTGCACTCGCAGGTTCAACATTCAAGCCATTTGCAATAATTGCAGGCCTTGAAGCAGGTATTCCACTTACATCAATGTGGAATGGTGATAGCCCACAAACTTTTGATGATGCAGGAAAACCATATGAAGTCTCTAATTATGGTGATGAAGGTTGGGGCCAGATTTCATTGATGGAGGCAACAAAGCACTCTGTAAATACAATCTTTGTTCCACTAGGAATCAAAGCCGGCCCTGACAATATTGTTGACGTAGCACGCCGAGCTGGTATTCCAGAAAGCGTTGCGATGATGCCAACGCCATCTGTTGTTTTAGGAGTTGCAAGCCCGCATGTGATTGATGTTGCAAATGCATATGCAACATTTGCTGCGCAAGGGATTTATTCCAAACCATATTTGGTAGCTCAAGTCATGGGTTCAAATAAGGGAATTTTGTATGAAGGAAAAGCTCAAACTCAAGAAGTATTTAGTAAAGAAGTTATGGCTGACCTTACATATTCACTCAAAGGTGTAGTCAATGGTGGAACAGGGTCAGCCGCTCTTGCACTAGGTCGACCAGCTGCAGGCAAAACAGGTACTAGCCAACAAAATGCATCAGCATGGTTCAGTGCATATGTTCCACAACTTGCAGCATCCGTTGCATTTTTTAGAGATAGTGCAAGTGAATCACTCAATGGCATTGGTGGTCTTACATCTGTAACAGGTGGAACATTCCCTGCACGTATTTGGACAGCATTTATGAAGGGTGCACTCAAGGGCGAACCAGTAATGGATTTCCCCGCTCCATCAAATATTGGAGGGTTAGATCCCATTGAAATGACTACCGGTGGGGTCCAATCCATCAAGAAGAAAAAGTAGCGCTTGCGCCCAACGGCTCGAGTCTTGATCGCACTTGCGATTCTTGCTTCGCTTTTCTCTTTTATAAAATTTAGCCATTGCGAAAGTAAAAATTGGGCTACCCCAGATCAATATGTACACGCTTGTTATTCAGATTTACCATCACTATTTGGCGATCGCGAACTCAATAAACATAAATGGGCTTATGCAGGCACAGAAAAGGCAGTTGAATACCCAGTAATTACTGGTCTTGTCATGTATGCAACTGCATTGATAACACCGTCAAATTCGAGTAGCGCTACAAATTATTTTCTAATCAACGCTTTTCTAATTGCCTTGCTATTTATATTTATGGTTGTTCTTATCGCACATATAAAACCAAATTATTGGTATTTACTTCCTGTTGCTCCGGCAATGATTGCATCGCTCTATATTAATTGGGATCTTTGGGCAATTACATCGATGCTAATCGCAATTTATTGGTTTGATAAAGAGAAATATAAATGGAGCGCACTTGCACTTGGTATTTCAATCTCGACAAAATTCATGCCAATATTTTTGTTACTACCAATATTTCTTATTCTCTGGCGCAAAAATAGAATTCGTGAAATTGCGCAATACTCAGGAATTGTTATTGCATCATGGTTAGCAATAAATCTGCCAGTCGCTCTCACCACCCCGCAAGGATGGTGGCGTTTCTATGATTTGAATTTGTCACGTGGTGCTGATTGGGGATCACCATGGTTAGCATTTTCAATACTCGGAATAAATCTAGCAAATTTGAATTACCTTACAATTTTGGCTCTCCTTGCTGGTCTTACGATAATTACATTAATCTTTTTTGAATTTTCTATAACTCCAACTTTGGCACAAATGAGTTTTATCCTTCTTGCAGTAGTAATGATTGTAAGTAAGGTCTATTCACCACAATATGTTCTATGGCTAACACCGCTTGCAATTTTGGGACTAAACAAAAAAAGCGTGCATGCTTTTTGGATCTGGCAAGGCGGAGAAGTTATTTATCACATTGCAATCTGGCAGCACCTAGCAACAGTGACCGGTGCCCCTTTTGGCCTTCCGGCCAAGGGATATGCCCTTCTTACTCTGCTGCGAATAGCCACAACGATCTACCTAGTCGCCGTAATGGCCCGGCGCGCAATCGAGAATTCACGCACAGATGAGGGCCGTCCACACACCCGACTCTTCGATTTTCTCTTTGAGGCTTCTTCAAGTTACCCTTAGCCCTCCTCGAAGAACCCATATGGGTACTTCAAGGAAGCACTAACCCTCCTGTCACGGAAATACCGTGGCCGTCTTAGTCCAGAGGAGGTCGGGTTACGCATGCGTCACTATGAATTAATGGTCATTCTCGATCCAGAACTTGAAGAACGTACAGTCACACCAAGCCTTGAGACATATCTCA
>WLDA01000130.1 GCA_009705025.1 Actinomycetota bacterium
GATGTAGTTGGCTCAACTGAGAGAATCATTCAAACTGTAAGTAACTCCCCTGCTGGCAGTAAATGGGCAATCGGTACAGAGCTCAACCTTGTCTCGCGTCTTGCGAAAAATAACCCTGATAAGGAAATCTTTTTCCTAGATAAAGCCGTGTGTTACTGCTCCACAATGAATCGCATTGATCTGCCCCACCTTGTCTGGGCTATGGAATCACTCGTGGCTGAGCACGTGGTAAACCGCATTCAAGTAAGTGATCAAGTTGCTCATTTCTCTAAACTCGCGTTGGAAAGAATGCTGGCTCTATAGTTACCGCCATGACAAGTACAGATAACGGATCCGGTAAAAAAGGTCGCCCAACGCCAAAGCGTAAAGAGGCAGAATCAAAGCGAATTGTTTCCTCCCTTGCTCCAGTGACAACTAAGGAAGAGAAGAAGCGCGCTAAGGCAAACGCACTTGCTGCACGCCAAGCGAATCGCATTGCATATATGCGCGGAGATGAGAACGCACTTCCTGCGCGCGATCGCGGACCTGCTCGTCGCTTTGTACGCAACTATGTAGATTCACGCAGATCTATTGGCGAATATTTCTTACCGATTATTTTTGTTGTACTCGTTCTTACTCTAATTCCAATTGCAGCTGTTCAACTTGGATCTATTGCACTTATGTACTCAATGCTTCTAGTAGCTGCAGTTGATGGATTCGTGCTTTCACGCAAAATCAAGAAACTTGTAAAGGAAAAATTCCCTACAGAAGTTCCTAAAGGTCTCGGAATGTATGCATGGTTGCGATCGACTCAGATGCGCCGTTTACGCGCACCTAAGCCAATCCACAAACCTGGAGATACGAACTTCTAACTAAGCGCGAGGATTTGGGCTCTCGTTCTTCTTTGGATCCTTCTCAGGAAGATTTCCGAGCGCCTTATCAATCGCTTTCATAGTGTCAGCAGATAACTTGATACCTGACGCTTTTACATTCTCTTTTACCTGCTTTGGAGTAGTTGCTCCCATGATTGCACTTGAAACATTTGGATTCTGTAGAACCCAAGCAATAGCCATTTGAGACATGCTTAGTCCAGCCTCTTCTGCAATCGGCTTTAGTTTTTGAACCGCAGTAAGGACTTCATCGCGCATCCAACCAGAGATCATTCCAGCGCCACTCTTCTTATCAGTTGCACGTGATCCTGCTGGTGCTTTCTTGCCTGGTAGATACTTACCGCTAAGAATTCCTTGCGCCATTGGTGACCAAACGATTTGTCCAATGCCTTCTTTGATTGAAAGAGGAACCACTTCTGCCTCAATAACACGCCATAGCGCTGAATATTGAGGTTGGCTTGAAACAAATCGGTTGTAACCGCGCTCATCTTGAATCTTGAGTGCGTTTGCAATCTGCGGTGCATTCCATTCAGAAAAACCAATGTAGTGAACTTTTCCAGCACGGATTAGATCATCGAAAGCGCTGAGAGATTCTTCTACGGGTGTTTCATAATCAAAGCGGTGCATTTGGTAGAGATCAATATGATCTGTTTGTAGACGCTTTAGTGAAGCGTTACATGACTCAATAATGTGCTTGCGTGAAAGACCGCGATCATTCTTGCCTGTTCCGGTTGGCCAGTACACCTTTGTGAACAATTCATATGACTCACGGCGCATTCCTTTGAGAGCTTTACCAAGAACTGTTTCTGCTTTTGTTCCTGCATAAACATCTGCAGTGTCAAAAGTGGTGATACCCAATTCATATGCAGTCTTAACGCACTTGATTGCTGCATCGGATTCAACTTGTGAACCGTGAGTTATCCAGTTGCCGTAGGAAATTTCAGATACATACATTCCAGTACTACCCAGGCGACGATATTCCATGATGCACTCCCTCGTGATTGATCAAAATTGACGCTCTGACTCTAAAGCGTGCGCGCCGTGTTGCCAAGTCCAATCGGCTGTGGTTTGGTTACGCCACAACTTAATAGATCGCTCTTTAGGGGAAGTTCGGTGCAATTCCGACGCTGACCCGCAACCGTAAAGCACCTCAATAATTCGAAGTTTTTCGAATGCTGAGATGACTAAGTCGGATTACCTAAAGATGATGATTTTTTGACAGACACCCGCCGAGGTTTGCGGGGTGTAGTCCATATGCAAGTGACGTTCTTGTCACCCAAGTACGGTTCTGCCCCTGTGAGACTCCCGTTTTATTGAGAGGCTCCACAGCAATGAAAAAATTTATGTACGTACTAACAGTTGCAGCTTTTTTTGCAACATCAGTAATAGCAATTCCAGCAAGTAGTGCAGCCGATAAGGGCTACCGCTATTGGGGTTACTACCAAAGCGCACCTGGAACATCAGCGTGGACATATGCACAAACTGGACCAACTACAAATGTTGCCGATGGCTCCGTTGAAGGCTGGGCATTTACATTCTCTGGCGACACTGTTCCTGACGCAGCCAAGCCACGCGTTGTTCCTTCTTTTCAATATTTGTGTGGAAAGACAAAGGCAGTTGCAGGGAAAAAGAGAATTGGATTGGTTATTGATTTTGGATCTGCATTTTTGCGCCCAACAGGTGAAAAAACACCAGCAATAATCAAGACGTGCATCGTTACTGATGCAAAATCTATAGGTGCTGATGTATTAGGTGCGGGAGCAAAGATTCGCGCAACAGCATCAGGAATGATCTGTGGCATCAATGGGTATCCAGCGAAAGAGTGCGGTATTGAAGTCGATACACCTAAGGCACTTTTGCCAAAGAAAAAGCAATAACTAAATGACAGATGCGCGCCACCCACTTACGTGGTGGATTTGGTCTATCACTCTCGCAATTGGAATAGCACGAGGAGATAACTCCCTGCTAGCAATTGCCGTGGTGGGTTGCGCGTATCTAGTTGTTCGCATCTTTAGAAATGATGCACCTTGGTCTCGAAGTTTCGAATCAGGTGTAAAACTTGGAATTTGGATATTGATTATCCGCACCAGTTTTGGAGTTCTCATTGGTACACCAATACCAGGAACAACAATCTTTCGACTGCCGATACTTCCACTGCCTGAGTGGATGGCAGGAATTCGAATAGGTGGCGCCGTTACCCAAGAGCGATTATTTTCAACTGCTCATGAGGGTGTGACTCTGGCAGCAATTGTTATTTGTTTTGCAGCCGCATCTTCACTGACAAGTCCGCATCGCTTGCTACGGGTTCTACCTTTTGCAATTTATCAATTTGGGTTAGCTCTAGTAATTGCAACATCACTTGTTCCACAATTTGTAACAAGTATTTCTCGGATCAAAGATGCTCAATATCTTCGAGGCCAGAAATTTTCTTTCAAAAAGATATTGATTCCCTTGCTCGAAGA
>WLDA01000131.1 GCA_009705025.1 Actinomycetota bacterium
CCATATGCCGGTTCAGGCGGAAACTTTGCAATGGGCACCGAGCGTGAAGTTGCAACGGAAGAGAGCATCAACACTCGCCACGGCGTAGAGCGCGTTATCCGTGATGCATTTGAGCGAACAACTTTGCGCGAGCGCAAGAAATTGACGATGGTTCATAAGAACAACGTCCTCGTTCATGCTGGAGATTTATGGACTCGCACTTTCAATGAAGTTGCAAAAGAGTATCCAACTGTAACTACTGAGTATTTACACGCCGATGCAGCAGCAATGTTTATGGTTACAAATCCAGAGCGTTTCGATGTTGTTGTTGCAGATAATCTCTTTGGAGATCTACTCACTGATATCGCCGCAGCAATTTGCGGTGGTATTGGTTTAGCTGCTTCAGGAAATATCAACCCTGAGAAGAAATTCCCATCAATGTTTGAACCAGTACATGGTTCAGCACCTGATATCGCTGGTAAAGGAATTGCTGATCCAACAGCGACAGTTATGTCAGTTGCTTTGATGCTCGATCACCTCGGTCTAAGCGATGCTGCACGCGATGTAGAACGCGCAGTTGCAAAAGATTTAGCTTCACGTGGCAGCGCAAAGCGCAGTACAAGTGAAATAGGAGATGCGCTCGTCGCAGCCCTCTAATTATGAAAATTTCACTAAACCCACAAGCGAAAGATGCCGCTACTCGCGATGCACTCGTCGCAGAAGGTGGCTTTGGTAAGTACTACACAGATCACATGGTTGTGTGTGAATGGAGCGAAAAAGATGGTTGGGGTGAGCCAGAGCTAAAGCCTTACGGCCCTATTTCTTTAGATCCTGCAACTGCAGTTTTTCATTACGGTCAAGAAATCTTTGAAGGAATGAAGGCGTATCGCCAACCTGATAAAAGCATTGCACTCTTTCGTCCAGAAGCTAATGCGAAGCGATTTGCTCGTTCTGCAAAACGTTTAGCGCTTCCTGAGATGCCAGAGAGTTTATTTCTGGAAACAGTTGAGACTCTTGTACAGCACGATGGTGGTTGGGTTCCAAATAAAGTTGGAGAATCTCTCTATCTTCGCCCATTTATGTTTGCAACTGAAGTTGGATTAGGTGTTCGCCCATCAAATAAGGCTTTATACATGCTTATTGCAACACCTGTTGGCGCTTACTTTGATCCTTCGAAAGCTGTCAGTGTTTGGATTTCAACTGAGTATGTTCGCGCTGCCCTTGGTGGTACAGGTGAAGCAAAGTGTGGCGGAAACTACGCGGCATCACTCGTTGCACAAAAAGCAGCAGCAGCACAAGGATGCGATCAAGTTGTTTGGATTGATGCAGTAGAGCGTAGATGGATTGAAGAGATGGGTGGCATGAACCTGTACTTCGTCAAAGGTTCTGGCGCGGATGCAACAGTCATGACTCCAAAACTCACCGGAACTTTATTGCCAGGAATCACTCGCGATTCAATCTTGAGTGTTGCCGCAGATCTGGGTTACAAAGTTGAAGAGACAATGATCAGTATTGATGATTGGCGCGACGGTGTTGCAAGTGGTCTCATCACTGAAATTTTTGCGTGTGGAACTGCAGCTGTGGTTTCACCTGTCGGTCAGGCAAAAAGCACTATGGGCACCTGGGTTACAGGTGATGGACAACCAGGAAAAATCACAATGCAAATTCGAAATGCACTTCTAGGAATACAACACGGGGAGATTGCAGATACGCATAAGTGGATGCACGCGGTTATCTAAATGCCAGTATCTGATTCGTTTCACATCTATGACACCACGCTTCGCGATGGTGCTCAACAAGAAGGTCTCAATCTTTCAGTTCATGACAAATTGGCAATCGCTCGCCATTTAGATGATCTCGGAGTTGGCTTTATTGAAGGTGGTTGGCCTGGAGCTAATCCGAAAGATACTGAATTCTTTGCCCGTGCCAAGAAGGAATTAGTTCTAAAAAATGCAACATTCGTAGCATTTGGTGCAACTCGTCGCCCGAATGTAAAAGCAGCAGATGACGCACTCCTTGGTGCGCTTCGCGATTCTGGAGCTCCGGCTGTAACACTTGTTGCAAAATCATTTGATCGACACGTTGATTTAGCGTTGAAAACAACACTGGATGAAAACCTAGCCATGATTCGCGACTCGGTAACACACCTTATTGCTGAAGGTCAGCGCGTATTTTTAGATGCAGAGCACTTCTTCGATGGCTATCGAAATAATCGCGCATACGCTCTAGAAGTTGTACGCGTTGCAGCAGAAGCAGGCGCCGATGTAATTGCGCTCTGCGATACCAATGGCGGAATGTTGCCCGATGAACTCTCACAGGTTGTTCACGATGTTCTTACTGCTAGCTCTGCTCGCCTTGGAATTCATTGCCACAATGACACAGGGTGCGCTGTTGCAAACTCAATGGCGGCAATTGCAGCAGGTGCCACACATGTTCAAGGAACTCTCAACGGATATGGTGAGCGCACAGGAAATGCTGACCTTGTAACGATTATTGCAAACTTAGAACTGAAGAAGAATCAATTAGTTTTGCCGCCACAATCTTTGCGTGAGGCTTTTAGAATTTCACATGCAATTGCAGAAGTTACAAATGTAAATCCAAGTGCTCGCCAGCCATATGTTGGTGTATCCGCATTCGCTCACAAGGCAGGACTGCATGCAAGTGCAATCAAGGTCGACCCATCTCTCTATCAACACGAGGACCCGTTATCTGTCGGTAACGATATGCGCATGCTTGTATCTGAGATGGCTGGCCGTGCATCTATTGAATTGAAATCTCAAGAACTTGGTATTGATCTCAAGGGAGATCGCGAACTCATCGGTCGTGTAGTAGATCGCGTCAAAGAGATGGAATCGCGTGGATTTACTTTTGAAGCAGCAGATGCCTCATTTGAACTTTTATTACTTGAAGAACTCTCTGGGACTCGTCCAAAATTCTTCACTATCGAACATTGGCTCACTACAACTGAGCGCGGCGAAGACCAGAGCATCATTACTAAGGCAGAAGTTACAGTCATCGCATTGGGTAAAAAGATTTCTTGTGAAGGTGTTGGAAATGGACCGGTAAACGCATTCGATACTGCGCTTCGTTCAGGGTTGCTGCAACTTTATCCAGAGTTATCTGTACTTGAACTGACTGATTACAAAGTACGTATTCTTGAAGGTCGCTTAGGAACTGGCGCTATTACTCGCGTATTAGTTGAAACAAGTGATGGCAAGGGCGAATGGAACACAGTTGGTGTTCACGAAAACGTTATTGCTGCATCTGCAATGGCGCTCGAAGATGCACTTACCTTCGGCCTCCTACGTCAAGGACGCAAACCCGAGTAAAGTTTTACCGTGGCTAAC
>WLDA01000132.1 GCA_009705025.1 Actinomycetota bacterium
CTGCTTTTGTAATTGCTCCACCTTTTGTCTTAGGAGCAGTTCTCATTGGGCGAATCATGTTGAATCCACCCTCTTCGGTGCGCTCAATAATACGCGCCATCGTTTGAACCGCTTCGATCGCATATTCACCAACACTTGTCTCACCAGAAAGCATGAGCGCATCTGCGCCATCGAGTACTGCATTAGCGCAATCTGTTGCTTCAGCGCGCGTTGGACGTGAGTTAGTAATCATTGAATCCAACATTTGTGTTGCAACAATTACTGGTTTTGCGGCTTCGCGAGCAAGTTCAATACAGTGCTTCTGAACAAGTGGCACATCTTCAATCGGAAGTTCAACGCCTAAATCACCACGAGCAACCATGATGCCATCGAAGGCATCGACGATTCCTTGCAAATTTTCTACTGCTTGTGGCTTTTCAATCTTTGCGATGACTGGAATTCGAATACCAACTTCATCCATAATTCTGTGAACGTCGACGATATCGGCAGCGCTTCTTACAAAAGAGAGCGCAATGAAATCTGCTCCTGCTCGAAGGCCCCAGCGAAGATCATCCATATCTTTTTCAGAAAGTGCCGGTACTGAAACGGCCACGCCTGGAAGATTTATACCTTTGTTATTGCTAACAGCTCCTGGCTCAATAACTTTTGTAACTACGTCGTTACCTTTTACTTCGATAACTTCAACTGTAACTTTTCCATCATCGATAAGAATGCGATCTCCAGCTTTGCAATCCCCCGGTAAACCTTTGTAGGTCGTTCCTACGCGATCTTTTGTTCCTTCAATTTCATCAGTAGTAATAGTAAAAATATCTCCACGTGCTAAATCATGTGGTCCAGCCTTGAAGCGAGCTAATCGAATCTTTGGACCTTGAAGATCTACAAGAATCGCAACAGGTTTTCCGGCTTCGGCAGCAGCTGCGCGCACTTGATCCAGACGACTTTGATGTTCGTCGTAACCACCATGTGAAAGATTGAGTCGAGCCATATTCATTCCAGCAGCGATGAGTTCGCGTACTTTTTCAGGGGATTCAACTGCAGGACCCATTGTGCAAACTATTTTGGCACGACGCATGCTTTTACCTTATCTCTCTAGACCATCATTGGTCGCGCTGTTGGCGCGATTGGATAAGGAAGTTGTGTGTCTCCTGTTAGATATTTATCAACTGCAGAGGCAGCACTGCGACCTTCGGCTATTGCCCAAACAATAAGTGATTGACCGCGGCCGCAATCGCCCGCAACAAAAACGCCATCAACATTTGTTGCGTAGTTTTCATCACGAGCTATATTTCCCCGGGCATCAAGTGCAACATCTAATTGGTCAATGAGTGCGTTCTTTTCAGGTCCAGTAAATCCCATCGCTAAGAATGCGAAATCTGCAGGTATTTCCCTTTCGGTACCTGGTACTGGCTCGAATTTTCCATTGATAAATTTTGTTTCTACAATTTTGAGTGCGCGTAGATTGCCTTCTGCATCACCTAAGAATTCTTCAGTACTTACTGCGAATAAACGATTATCAGTTTCTTCGTGAGCACTTGATACGCGATAAATCATTGGATACGTCGGCCATGGCGCATTACTTGGACGCTCATCCGATGGCCTTGGCATAATTTCAAGTTGAGTAATACTTGCAGCGCCTTGGCGAATAGAAGTTCCGAGGCAATCTGCGCCAGTATCTCCCCCGCCCAAAATAACAACATGCTTGCCTGCGACATTGATTGGTGGATTTTCAATTTCGCCTAGCGCTTGTTTGTTTCCCCATGGAAGAAATTCCATGGCTTGATAAATCCCCTTGAGGTCGCGACCCGGTATCGGTAGATCGCGCCATTGAGTTGCACCGATAGCTAGAACAATTGCATCGTATTTTGTGCTGAGTTGGTCTCCTGTTATCTCGACACCAACGTCGACTCCTGGACGAAAGCGAGTTCCTTCTTTCTCCATCTGCGCTAAGCGTCGATCCAAAATATGTTTTTCCATTTTGAATTCCGGAATTCCATAACGAAGTAATCCGCCAATTTTTTCTGCGCGCTCATACACAGCAACTGTGTGTCCGGCGCGGGTTAGTTGCTGAGCAGCAGCAAGACCTGCAGGTCCTGATCCAATTACTGCAACAGTTTTTCCAGTGATGCGATCAGGTGGCAATGGTTTTACATTTCCGGCACCAAATGCTTCTTCAATCGTACGTAGCTCAACTTGCTTGATTGTTACAGCATCAGCATTGATGCCAACGACACATGCGGTCTCACATGGTGCAGGGCATAGACGACCAGTGAATTCTGGGAAGTTATTTGTTGCATGTAGGCGTGCAATTGCTTCTTCTTTATCGCCGCGCCAAATGAGGTCATTCCATTCAGGAATTAAGTTTCCGAGCGGGCAACCCATGTGACAGAAAGGGATTCCACAATCCATGCAACGACCTGCCTGCTTCTGCAGGTGTTCCATACTCTGAGGTTCGTAGACCTCTTTCCAATCTTGGATTCGCACATCGACGGGACGTCGAGTTGGAGTTTCGCGCGGTGTAGTAAGAAAACCCTTTGGATCTGCCATTAGCCTGCAACCTCCATCACGAATTTATCAATCGGTAAACCTTCACGAGTTGCTCGCTCCATAGCTTCTAATACTCGCGCATAGTCACGAGGCATAACGAGTGAAATACGAGAAATCGATTCATCCCAAGATTTCAATAGTTCAGATGCAATTTCTGAACCTGTTTCTGCATGGAATTTCGAAATGTGCGATTTCAATACTTCGCGTTGATCTTGTGGGACTGCCAAAATATCGACCATATCTGTATTTACATTATCTGCATTTATATCAAGCATGAATGCACGTCCACCAGACATGCCTGCTGCAAAGTTGCGACCTGTGCGACCAAGTACAACAACAGTTCCACCAGTCATATATTCGCAGCCATGATCTCCGATACCTTCAACAACTGCGATAGCGCCAGAATTTCGCACGCAGAATCTTTCGCCAACAACACCGCGAATATAAATTTCACCTGATGTTGCTCCGTAGCCGATCACATTTCCAGCAATTACGTTCTCACCAGATTTGAAGGTTGCCTTTTCATCTGGGCGAACAACGACACGTCCACCTGAGATTCCCTTAGCAACATAGTCATTTGAATCACCGTAGAGGCGAATCGCAATTCCACGAGGAATAAATGCACCTAAGGATTGTCCAGCCGAACCATGGAGAGTGATATCGATGGTGCCCTCAGGTAATCCTTCTCCCCCGAAGCGACGAGTTACTTCTGCACCCAACATCGTTCCAACAGTTCTATTCACATTTCGAACAGGTAGATCGATACGAACCGGTTCAGA
>WLDA01000133.1 GCA_009705025.1 Actinomycetota bacterium
ACCACTTACTACGGGACTTCATATTCCAGTCGATGGTGGAGTTGCAGCAGCTTTCTTGCGCTAACCATGGGCCGCTATATTGCAGTAGATCTCGGTGCAACATCAGGACGCGTTGCACTTGTTGATACTAATTCAGGTACTTTCGATATTAATGTTGTGCACCGCTTTCCTCATGAAGTCATTAATAATGAAGATGGCGCAATGCGCTGGGACTGGGAATTTATCCTCAAAGAATCTCTTGTCGGTATTGAAAAAGCGGCTGCACTTGGTCCTGTTACCTCCCTTGCAATTGATTCGTGGGCAGTTGATTATGGATTTCTAGATTCTTCTGGCAAAGAACTGCTACCTATACGTTCATACCGTGATCCAAGAAATCAAGTCGCCTTTGAGGCAACTCTTGCAAAATATGGCAAAGAGCGAATTTATCAAACAACAGGAATTCAATTCTTATCGCTGAACTCAATTTATCAATTGATGGCCGCAAAAGAAGATCCGAACTATGTTGGCGCTGCTCAATTTTTATTAGTACCTGACTTTATGAACCATGCGCTCACTGGTGTGGCATCTACTGAAATAACAAATGCTTCCACTACTCAGTTATTGGATACAAAGTCGCGTACATGGGATTACGAACTCATTGAATTACTGGGATTGCGTGCAAGTCTTTTTCCTGCGCTTCATGAACCAGGAAGTGATTTAGGTGTAATTCGTGGACATGGGCCACTAGATGGAATTAAAGTTGTTGCTACTGGCTCACATGACACTGCTTCAGCGGTAGCTGGTGCACCTATAGAAAACGCGGAAATTGAGGCTTATTTATCGAGTGGAACATGGTCACTCCTTGGAATTGAATCAAGTGTGCCTTTTCGAGGTAGTGATGCTTTTGGAATCAACCTCACCAATGAACTTGGCGTAGAAAATACAGTTCGTGTTCTCAAAAACATAACTGGTCTTTGGATCTTTGAAGAATGCCGTCGTGCATGGCGTGAAGAAGGATTCACCCCAGAACTTACTGAGCTCATTTCACTTGCTGAGAATTCAACATTCAAATCGGTTATTGATCCAAATAATCTTCTCTTTGCAACACCAGGGGATATGCCACACAAAGTTGCGCGATTCTGCCGTGAAAGTAATCAACCAGAGCCACAAACCCATGGCGATTACATCCGTTGTATTTTCATCAGTTTGGCACTTGCCTATAAGAAGACGCTTGAAGAGATTGAAGCAGTTACAGGTAAAAAGATTGGCAAAATACATATTCTAGGTGGTGGTTCACAGATTCATCTGCTCAATCAAATGGCAGCCGATGCAACAGGATGTGTTATCTCTGCTGGACCAACTGAATCAACATTGATTGGTAATGTTGCAATGCAAGCAATCGCTTCAGGGGAATTTTCTAACTTATCCGAGGCGCGTAATGCAATAAGAAAGAGTTTAGCTCCCAAGCTATTTACACCACAAAAGCATTGACCTTCTTTACCTAGGGAATTATTCTTAGGTATGAGCCAAACATTGCACCCACATTCACCGTATTCATTAGCATTCAACGCCAACGAACTTTCTGCACGTTGGATCAAAGTAGTTGAAAGCGAAGTCCCAGAACTAGAGCACAGACCTGTCTACCAACTTCGCTTTGAATTCGCATGCGGTAAGAAGGTAAAGAGTGCGCGTGTTCGAGCAACCGCGCAGGGTCAATACCAACTCTTTATCAATGGAGTAAAGATTGGTGATGAAGAACTAACACCTGGCTCTACTGATTATGGCGTTCAGATAGCGGTACAAACATTCGCTGTTACAAACCTTGTAGACAAGAATGCGATCGTAATTCTCCTTGGAGATGGCTGGTTTCGCTCTGTTATGGGGGCATTTAAGCAGCCAAATAACTTTGGTACACATGTTGCTGCACTTGCTCAATTAGAGATTACATATGAGGATGGAAGCACGGAAGTTGTTTCTACAAACAAACATTGGCGCGTAGGTACTTCTCATATAACTTCTGGAGACCTAATTCTCGGGCAAAATGAAGACCGTCGCTTGATCAATACTGCAACTTATAAAGCAGGTTTTGATGATTCTAATTGGGTACATCCGGAGGAAATCTCTGTTGATGCTGTGCTGGTTGCTCAGTTTGCTCCGCCAGTTCGTCGTACTGAGGAGATAGTTCCAGTCTCAGTAAAAAGAATTTCAAAAAATGTACAAGTTGTCGACCTTGGTCAAAATATAAATGGTTGGATGCGTTTATTAGATCTTGGCCCATCAGGTACTGAAATTACCTTGATTCATGGTGAGGTACTAGATGCTAGCGGTGATGTAACACTTGACCACTTGACTCTTGAGTTTCCTGGAATTGGTAGACCAGATGCTGGTCAAATTGATCGGGTGATTTCAGCTGGGACTCCTGGAGATATCTTTGAACCACAATTTACAACCCATGGTTTTCAATTCATCAGCGTCGTTGGCCATCCAAAAGATCTCACTACAAAGGATTTGGTTGGAATTGTTGTTCACAGTGATTTGAAGAAAACTGGCTGGTTTGAATCAAATGATGCTCGCCTAAATTGGTTACACGAAGCAACTGTGTGGTCACTTCGCGACAATATGTGCGATGTTCCAACGGATTGCCCAACACGTGAGCGTGCTGGATGGACAGGGGATTGGCAGATATTTGCACCAACTGCGGCTTATCTCTTTGATGTCAATGATTTCTCGCGCAAGTGGTTGGCCGATGTTGTAGTTGGTCAGAGGGAAGATGGCGCCGTGCCAAATATTGCACCACCTGATTTCACAGGATCTTTCAAGGGACCAATGGCGCATATCAATGCATCTGCTGGTTGGGGCGATGCAATTATTGCTGTGCCACTTGCCATGTATGAGGAATATGGAGATACCCGGGCGCTGGAAGAGTGCTTCGATGCAGCTGAAAAATGGATAAATTTCGGCCTACATCGCTCAAAAACTCAACGTCACCCAGAGCGTGAAAAGTTACGCCCTGTTGCAGCGCCTCACGAAGAATTTTTATGGGACACCCCGTATCACTGGGGAGAATGGTTAGAACCTGGCGTCGATGTATCAGACTTTGGAGTTCTACTCACGGCTGATCGCTCCGATGTTGCAACTGCATATTTACATCGCTCTGCAAAGCAGATGGTTATTGCTGGAAAAATTCTTGGTAAACCAGAATCTGTATTAGAGCACTACCGAAAAGTTGCCGAGAATACAAAGAATGCATGGCAGAAAGAGTTCATTACATCTGATGGATTACTCAATCCTGATACTCAAGCACATTATGTTCGAGC
>WLDA01000134.1 GCA_009705025.1 Actinomycetota bacterium
CGCGAAATTCGAAGTGGAACACTCAATACCCCATCCATTGTTGCCTTTGCCACCGCAATTGCATCCCATCAATATCTATCTGATGTTGTCACTCAATTGCGTGATTATTTTATTTCTAGCGTTTACAAACTTTTACCTGATGCAATTCTTAATGGCGCAAAATCAGCTCGACTTCCAGGAATTGTAAATTTTACTTTCCCCGGGACACAAAGCGACACTCTTCTTTTGCTCATGGATAGTGCAAATGTTTCTTGCTCAACGGGATCGGCATGCAGTGCTGGCGTGCATGAAGCGAGCCATGTTTTATTGGCTATGGGGCATACGGAGAAAACTGCCCAATCTTCTTTGCGTTTCTCACTAGGTGCATCGACTACACATAGCGATATTGATTACGTGTTGTCAGTACTCCCTGATGTGATTGCTCGTGGACGGGCGGCAAATCTTTCATGAAACTAATAGCAGCAATGAGTGGTGGAGTTGATTCAGCGGTAGCTGCTGCGCGCGCAGTTGAAGCGGGACATGAAGTAATTGGTGTGCATTTAGCGCTATCGGCTAATCCGCAGAAATATCGCTCAGGTGCTCGAGGTTGTTGCACAATTGAAGATTCACATGATGCGCGTCGCGCAGCAGATGTCATAGGTATTCCTTTTTACATCTGGGATATGGCCGAAGAATTTCATGATGGAGTTGTCGAAGATTTTCTTGCTGAATATGCACAAGGTCGCACACCAAATCCATGTTTGCGTTGTAACGAAAAGATTAAGTTTGCAGCCGTTCTAGATCGCGCACGCGCCATGGGATTCGATGGAGTTGTCACTGGCCATTACGCACGCACTGAAATAACTCCAGAGGGTAAGACCTTGCACCGCGCAATTGATATATCTAAAGACCAGTCATATGTGCTCTCAGTTCTAACTGTTGAACAAATAGCAGGTGCAATATTTCCATTAGGAGATACAACAAAGGTTGATATTCGAAAAGAGGCAGCAGAGCGCGGATTAGCAGTTGCTGAAAAACCAGATAGTCACGACATCTGCTTTGTGCCTTCTGGAGATAACGCGGGATGGCTGCGCGATCGCTTAGGAAGTGAAACTGGGCCGATTGTTGATCAAAGCGGAACAAAAATTGGTGAACACAAAGGTGCATATACATACACAATTGGGCAGCGAAAAGGTTTAGGCCTAACCGTTCCAACTATTGATGGATCTCCTCGCTTTGTTCTAAAAATAGAACCAGTTTCAAATACTGTTGTTGTGGGCTCACGTGAAGAGTTGGCAATTACTTCTATGAAAGGTGAGCGCCCTGTTTGGTGTGGTCCTAGCGTTACATCAACACCAACACGAGGTTTCGTACAAATACGTGCTCATGGACAAGCACTGCCGTGTACTTATTTCTTTGACGGAACGAACTTGCACGCTCAGCTAGATGAAGCGCTTTTAGGTTTAGCTACAGGTCAAGCGATGGTTATTTATGATGGTGATCGCGTCGTTGGTTCAGCAACCATTTGTGAGACACATTAATGAGTAACACGGCACGGCATCGAATTGATGAGCTCACCAATGAGATTCGCGAGCACCAGTTTAAGTATTACGTCTTAGATAAACCAACAATTACAGATGCGCAATTTGACGCTCTTCTCAATGAATTATCACAACTTGAAAGTAAGCACCCAGAACTATTAGCGCCAGATTCTCCATCGCTGAAAGTTGGTGGGGGATTTTCGACTCAATTTGAACAGCGCGATCACATTGAAAAGATGATGAGCTTGGACAACGTTTTTGATATTAATGAACTCGCTTCATGGTTTGACCGAGTTGAAAAAGAGATTGAAAAACCCTCCTATTTGTGTGAACTCAAAGTAGATGGTCTAGCGATCAATCTGACATATGAGAATGGTCAGTTAGTACGTGGTCTTACGCGCGGCAATGGAGTAACAGGTGAAGATGTAACACTGAATGTAAAGACAATAAAGGTATTACCGCATCAACTCAGCGGTAAAGATATTCCCTCCCTTATTGAAGTTCGTGGTGAAGTTTTCTTTCCACTTGCGGCATTCAATGAACTCAATGAATCATTAGAGGAGGCCGGCAAAGCGCTCTTTGCAAATCCCCGTAATGGCGCAGCTGGGTCATTGAGACAAAAAGATCCACGTGTCACCGCATCACGTCCTTTGAGTTTAGTTGTCCACGGAATAGGTGCGAGAGAAAATATCTCTTTTGAGTCCCAAAGTGACGCGTACGGCTTACTCAAAAAATTGGGACTACCAACAAGTGAGCGCTTCAAAGTATGTGGAACTCGCGCCGAAGTCGAAAAATTCATTTCCTATTACAACGAACATCGCCACGATGTAGAACATGAAATCGATGGCGTGGTTATCAAAGTAGATTCAATTGCATCACAAGAAAAACTCGGCTTTACTTCGCGCGCACCAAAATGGGCTATTGCCTATAAGTACCCGCCTGAAGAAGTAGTTACAAAATTACTAGATATCAAGGTGAGCGTTGGTCGAACAGGTCGAGTTACACCATTTGCATTTATGGAACCGGTAAAAGTTGCTGGTTCAACAATTACCAATGCGACGCTGCACAATGGCGAAGAAATCGTGCGTAAAGGTGTCTTGGTTGGTGACTATGTAGTAATTCGCAAAGCTGGCGATGTTATTCCTGAAGTTCTCGGCCCAGTTATCGATCGCAGAACTGGTAAAGAAAAGGCATTTGTTATGCCCACACATTGCCCAGAGTGCGCAAGTGAATTACGAGCCATGAGTGAAGCTGATGTAGATATACGTTGTCCAAATACTCAGAGTTGTCCAGCGCAATTACGTGAGCGAATTTATTACATTGGTTCACGCGCAGCTCTAGATATTGATGTCTTGGGATATGAGGCAGCTGTTGCACTATTGGAAAGTAAAGTAATTACAGATGAGTCAGATCTTTTCGATCTCACCGCTGAGAAGCTTAGTAAGTCTGATTTCTTTACTAAAAAAGATGGTACTCCATCTAAAAATGTTGAGACCCTTCTAAAAGCTCTTGATGAGGCAAAGACTCGTCCACTTTGGCGAACAATTGTTGCTCTCTCAATTCGCCACGTAGGTCCAACGGCGGCGCAAGCACTTGCAACCCATTGCGGATCTATTGATGCAATTTCAAAATCTAATGCCGATGAGTTGGCTCAAATAGATGGAGTTGGAACAACTATTGCTGAATCAATCATTGATTGGTTTAGTATCGATTGGCATCGGGAAATAATTCGTAAATGGAGCGCGGCAGGAGTTCGTGTTATCGCCGAAGAAGTTA
>WLDA01000135.1 GCA_009705025.1 Actinomycetota bacterium
GGCATGTGCCTAACCTATCGAATGAGCGCACTTTGGCGCTTATGCCATTCCTGCGATAGATTTCGCTTCCTCGCGGACGTAGCGCAGTTGGTAGCGCGGAACCTTGCCAAGGTTCAGGTCGCCGGTTCGAACCCGGTCGTCCGCTCTGAATAAGCGCCGCTGTAGTTGATATGAATTTCATATCGATACGGTGGCGCTCTTTCTATGGTCGGGTGGCCGAGAGGCGAGGCTCAGGACTGCAAATCCTGCTACACGGGTTCAAATCCCGTCCCGACCTCAAGTACAAAACAACACAAGAAATTGTGAGGGTGTGATGGAGCTAGAGAAATCAGAACGACCTTGGGGTCGCTATGAAGTTCTGCAAGAAGGCACACACCATAAAACTAAATGCATCTGGGTATACCCAGGCAAACGTTTGTCGTATCAACGTCATCAAAAGCGAGCAGAGCATTGGTTTATTGTTTCCGGAAACGCTGAGATAACTTTGAATGGCGTAGTCACAAAAAATAGTGCAGGCGATTCAATAAGTATTGGAATAGGCGATTTACATCGCATCGGAAACATTGGTACTGACGATGTTATTTTTATTGAGGTACAAACTGGAACATACTTTGGAGAAGATGATATTGAGCGTATTGAGGACGATTTCGGACGCTAATTGATATGAAATATCGTGGGGTATGATTTCCCAATAGCAAGGATCGTTGGCTCAGCGGTAGAGCACCACATTGACATTGTGGGGGTCACTGGTTCGATCCCAGTACGGTCCACGTAGTACAACTAATTATTTAGAAATACTCGAAGTCTTCGAAGTGTCTCTTCCAGATATGTTGGAATCAATTCTTGGTGTTCTTGATTATTGGTTTCATAGAGATAGTTGAGCAGCATAAGTCGCCTGTGAATGAGTAGCATCTCCAAGTCTGCTTTTGTGTGCGGTGGTAATTGCCTTACTGATTTATACCCGTTGAGCAGGGCCTCATCTTGTTCAGGTGTATCTAAATAATACAAGGCTGTTGCAATATCTTGAATCGGCAAACCAATACCGCTGTCATCAAAATCGAAAATAGAGAGTTGATCGTTATGCCATTTCATATTCCAGCCATGTAGATCGGCATGAATGATTTGAGGATTTGCCCGAGAATAAAGTGCATCGGTTCTGGAGATAATTTCCTTGAATGCAGCGGCAATCAAATCCTTATCCTGACTATTTAGCTTGCTCTTATCACTGAGCAAAAAATCTTCTGTTTCCCAAAACGGATCTTGAAACGATGGAAGGGTTGAATCATTAGGAAGAACAAAATCTTTCGATGACGCATGCATTCGCGCCATAGCCTGACCTAATTCATGTAACTGCTTCAAAGTCGGTTCGTCGCTAACTTCTTCGCCATCGAGCCACGAATAGAGAATGCAGTTGAGTTCCCGTCCGCTATGCGCATGCGCCACGGTGGTGACGAATTTGCCGAATCTATTTGCTATCGGCCGTGGCGTAAGGATTCCATCCACATTTTCTAAAAAGTGCACCCAAGCGACCTCTGCCCGAATATTTTCAGCACTTCGTGGAGAATTGATATTGATGCGCAGAGCGTAATTTGTTGAGTCGGCAACAGTAACCTTGAAAGTTGCGTTGTACTCATAATTGATGGATTCGATACTTTTGATTGAGAATTCATATGACTCTAAAACAGTAGAGGCAAAATTAGTTAGCTCTGATATCTGTTCTGATTCCGGCAATTCAAAAAAATTCGCGCTCACGAGACGATAATATCCAAAGCCATCAGGTATCCTCACTTCAATGATTGCATTTATCCCTGGTTTCTTAGCCGGCCTTTCCCTGATCATCGCAATAGGTGCTCAAAACGCATTTGTAATCAAACAAGGTCTCACGAAACAACATGTTTTCCTCACTGTTGCAATCTGCGCAGTTTCAGATGCCCTACTGATTGCATTAGGAGCAGCTGGACTTGGCCAAATTCTTCAATCTCTTCCGACGCTGCTGGAAATTATTAGATGGTTCGGAGTCGCATATCTAACATGGTTCGGAATCAAGAGTGTTCGTTCTGTATTCAAAAGCCAGGTGATGGGCTCTTCTACAAGTGAATCGCCCAGCGCTAAAAAGGTTGCTACAACAGTCTTGGGTTTCACATTCCTCAATCCGCACGTCTATCTGGATACAGTGATTTTGCTGGGAAGTGTTTCGAATCAGTTCAAAGAAGATCGCTGGTTCTTTAGCCTTGGAGCCATGCTTGCAAGCCTCGTTTGGTTTACATCAATTGGATATGGGGCAAAAGCAATGTCTAGATTTATGTCAAAGCCAATATTCTGGAAAGTTCTAGATTCAATTATTGCCTGTGTAATGTTTTCAATTGCCGGATATTTAGCTTTTGCTAAATTATGAAATAGTTACTGCCCGACCACCGAGATACCACTCAGTGAAATAAACTTCGCCCTTTGATGACACGGTTATACCGTGGGGGCTATTGAGCTTTCCCTCTAGTACATCAGGTGCAACTGAATCTGTGCCAGATAATTTATTCGGCCAACCTTCGCGTGTATTCACGTTAGACGTTGGAACAATTGCGCGGACATGATCATCTTGATTTATTGCAAGAATTGCTCCAAAGAGATCTGTAACAAGTAAGTCGCTCCCCCGCACAGCAAGAGATGAAGGACTGGTCATAATTGGGTCAGCAACGCTACGGATGAAGGATCCATCTTCTTTGAAATAGAGAACTCTCTTATTGCTTCTATCCGCGACAGCAATTCGAGTTACAGATTCTCGTGTATCGATTGCAACACCATGAGGGCAATCAAACTTTATTCCACTTGATGATCCGTCAAAAGTTTGAATCACACCATTTGCTCTGACGACATGTACCAAACTCAGGCCGTAGCCATCACCAATCCAAATATCGCCATTGGGAGCAAGTGCAATTGAAGTAGGTCTCCATTTATCTTGCTCATCTGCACTTCGGATAGGTTGTTTGATAGTGCGCACAATCTTTCCATCTAGATTGATTTGTACGACTTGTCCTGGTGCCTGCGCGCCTGGATCGCAAATCCAAATCGTGTCATCGCTGCCAACTGCAATTCCATGAGAAACAGCGACGCCTACTTCAACTCTGATATGTGATTTTGTTACAGGATCCAAGAATATTAGAGCTGCGCCACCAGGTGCTTCAAAAACAATTCGGCCATCACTGAGAACGCCAATACCTGAATGCATCCAGCCATGCTTTGAATCTCCGTCAAAGAGTGTTCGCCAAATAACTGGGCTATTCAAATCCTTCA
>WLDA01000136.1 GCA_009705025.1 Actinomycetota bacterium
ACTCCATTCGCAATTGCCTCTTCTATGGATGCACGCATTTGAATTGTCCAATACTCACTATGCCCACCAAAGAGCACGGCATTTGTATTTTTCAATAATTCCTTATTTGAATCCAAATCTATATCTGTTGCATAATTAATATCGATTCCCAATTTTTCTGCAATTTTCAATAGTGGCAATTCCATATATCTAACTTGTCCTGCGCCATCACCATCATAGGGACGATCAAAAGAAACCTCACTTGCTCGTGTTTCTTTTTTGGCATCTTCTCCTTTATAAAGTGACTTTCCGCCCCACTGGTTATAGGACTGCCAAGTAAGAACTGATGAAATAAATGTGACTTCACTTTGCAACTCGGCGTTATTAATTACTAGTGGCACAAATGAAGAAATTTTTCGGGGGGAATCTAAGCGAAATAAATATTGACCCGGAGGCGTTAATTTATCCGGGGTAAACTTCCATGTCTTTGTGACTTGTACTTTTGAAATCAGGCGAGCGCCGCTGCCTTTGTAGTAGCCGGTTCTAAAAATCGAAATATTTACCGGCTTTGAATCTCCTACAATTGTCAGAATTGCGCTTTGAGCACAACCAACACTTGTAGTTGAAAAATACCCTTCGACGCGATCTGCCTTCTTACGTCGTGAAAAATCCGCACTCATTTTTACTGGGATCGATTGTGCCCAATCGTTGGCTCCCGACTTCTTATTTTCTCGAGATACCCAACCGCTTTTTGTATCCCATCCACATGAGTTCGTTGCCTGCGCATCGCTGGGCAATAGGGCCAGAAGCATCGTTAGAACTATTAGGCGCCTCATAGGCGAGACCATACAGGCGTATTTCAAGTGGACGCTCGGGAATCAGTGGTTTACCCTTCTATCTGCAAACCATTTGCATCTAGAGAGGAGCCCTGGTGAACACTGTTGTAAAGAACGTTCCCAAGGTTCCACTGCGCGAGCGCCTGACTAATGCTGAGTGGCGACGCATGGCTGCGATGTTTGGCGTGATTGCTTTCTTGCATATTTCTGGCGCGCTACTTATGTGGAAAGCAACGAGTGGTAATTATGAACTCAGCGATGGTTCGCTCTTCGGATGGGGCACAGCTGCACTTGCTTACACATTAGGTATGCGCCATGCATTCGATGCTGATCACATCAGCGCAATTGATAATACAACACGAAAATTAATGTCAGAAGGCAAGCGCCCTCTTGCAGTTGGTTTCTTTTTCTCCCTTGGCCATTCATCTGTTGTCTTTTTCTTAGCAATTCTTTTGAACTTTGGAATCAAAGCGCTCGGCGGACAACTAAAAGATGAAGATTCAACATTGCACCATTACACAGGCTTGATTGGCACAACTGTTAGCGGAACATTCTTGATGCTCATTGCAATTCTTAACTTCATAGTTTTGGTCTCTATAGTTGGCGTATTTATAAAAATGCGTAAAGGTTTATATAACGAAGAAGAATTAGAAAAACACCTTAACTCTCGCGGATTACTGATGCGCTTCTTTGGTCCAATTGCTCGTCGCATTGATGCTTCATGGAAGATGTATCCGCTTGGAATCCTCTTTGGTCTTGGATTTGATACAGCTACTGAAATTGGATTATTGGTATTAGCAGGTTCATCTGTCGTCGCGGGACTTCCCTGGTGGGCCATTATTTCTTTGCCGCTCTTTTTTGCCGGTGGAATGAGTTTGCTCGACACAATCGATGGTTCATTCATGAATTTTGCTTATGGTTGGGCATTTTCAAAACCTGTGCGTAAGGTTTATTACAACATCATCATTACTGGATTATCTGTGGCGGTTGCACTCTTTGTTGGCGGGCTCGAACTTTGCCAAGTATTTGCACGTCAACTCAATCTCACTGGTGGCTTTTGGGATTACGCGCTTGCCTTCAATCTAAATGGTGCTGGCTACTTCATCGTCGGTGCTTTCGTAGTCGTATGGAGTATTGCTCTTTTGCTCTGGCGATACGGCAAAATTGAAGAACGCTGGCATAACAAAGCTCATGCCGCGCAAGTTTCCCGAGGTGAAAAGACAGATCATGCAGCGGCAGGTATCGAACTTGGACCTATACGCGCGCCATTTATTATCGACTAAGTTTTATTCTTTCCTGCCCAATCGCTGCGCCTATTAAAACAATAAGCGCACCAACTGGTTCATTCCAGGTAATGCCTTCGCCTAAGAAAATAATTCCAACTATGACTGCTACCAGCGGAGTTACATACGTTACAGAGCTAGCAATTGCACTTCCTGCAGCTTCCATGATTTTGAAATTCCAAATATATGCAAATCCACTTCCAAATACGCCAAGTGCAATCATTGCGAAGACGGGTCCTGGGCGATATTCATCTTTTGCTATTCCATCCATTAGGTAAAAAGGTAGAAGAGTAATTGCACCTAAGGAAACTTGTGTTGCAGCCATTGCTTCTGGTTTCAATTTATATGGAAAGACAAATTTTCGGGTATATGGAAAAGAAAATCCATAACAAGTAACTGCGAGCAAGAGAGCAAGGATTGCACTGAGTGGATTATCTCCTAGCCCCTGCCAAACACCTAGGACAGTAAGTACTCCCAGAAATCCAAGTAGCAATCCGATAATCTGAAAACTCTTTATTTTCTCCCCGCGAAAGACAATCATGATCGCAAGTAAGGTCATGAGTGGAGTCACCGCATTGATTATTCCTGCAAGAATTGAGGTTACTTGAGTTTCAGCTTGAGCAAATAAAACGCCTGGAACAACATTGAGCATCATCGCTACTACCCACAAGTGCGCCCAAACCTTCTTATCCGTTGGTAGCGCAATTTTTTTATATCGAGCCCAAAAAACTAAAGTGAGAGCTCCTAATGAAACCCGACCAAAAGCAACTCCGACTGGGGTAAGAAATTCCAAACCTAACTTTATGAAGATAAAGGAACAGCCCCATACAACGCCTAAGGCGATGTAGAGGCTGAGCCAATTACTACTTTTTTTAGGTGAAGGAGAGGGCGAATGCACCCAGTAATGATGACACAGTCATCCAAATCCACCATACGTTGACAATATCAACGTGCCAGTGATCTGCCTTATAAAGTCCTAAACGTGAACGATTCCAGTTGCCTAGTGAGATAAATACCGTTAGGGCGATATGAATGAAGTTCATTATTGTTATTAGATAGAAACATGATGTGTATGCACCAGAGCCAAATGTAAATGGAGCAGTTGCGATTGTGTCGAACTGATAAACAAGGCCAACAACAGAGAGAATAAAGGCAACTAAACCACCCAAATTCAATTGCGTTTGGTTC
>WLDA01000137.1 GCA_009705025.1 Actinomycetota bacterium
ATCCGACCCACTGTGGCTAGGTAGAGATCGATTTGTTTTATCGTGCGGTCATTCTTCTCTTACTCTGTACATCCAACTTTTCTTCAGTGGTTACGGCGTAGAACTCGATGACCTAAAGAGTTTTAGAACGTGGAATTCACTCACGCCCGGACATCCTGAATGGGGCCACACTGCAGGCGTTGAAATGACAACTGGGCCGTTAGGTCAAGGTGTTGCTCCTGCAGTTGGTATGGCCATGGCCTCTCGATATGAAAAGGGCTTATTGGATCCAGAATCTACTCAATCAATATTTGATCACACCATCTGGGTTATTTGTTCTGATGGTGATTTACAAGAAGGTGTCAGCGCTGAAGCTTCATCTCTTGCCGGAACGCAAGCACTTGGAAACCTAGTTGTTATTTATGATGACAATCGAATCTCTATCGAAGGCGATACGCACGTAGCATTTACTGAAGATGTCAGCGCTCGTTATCGTGCATATGGTTGGCATGTTATCGATGTAGCGGCGCAAGCAGATGGAAATGTTGATCTTCCTGCACTCGATAAAGCCATGAGCGCCGCAAAGGCGCATACTTCAGCTCCATCATTGATCAGGATGCATTCTGTTATTGCATGGCCGGCACCTAAGGCACAAGGAACCGCAAAATCACATGGTTCAGCACTTGGCGATGCAGAAATTGCAGAGACTAAGAAAATACTTGGACTCAATCCTGATGAAAATTTTGCCATGCCGACAGCACTTCTCGACCATGTTCGCCAAGTAAAAAATCGTGGCGCAGCTATTCGTGGCGAATGGGATGCACAGTTTGCTAATTGGTCGGCAAAGAATCCAGATAAGGTTCAATTATTAGCGCGACTACGTTCACGCAAACTTCCTGCTGGATGGGAAGAGGCAATTCCAACTTTCGAGGCTGGTAAAGAAATTGCTACTCGTAAAGCATCCGGTGATGTTATACAAGGTATTGCATCAGTTCTCCCAGAATTTTGGGGTGGCTCAGCGGATTTAGCAGAAAGTAATAACACAACAATTGAAGGATCCTCTTCATTTTTACCTGCAACGAGCGCAATGAAAAATACGAATCCTTACGGTCGAGTAATTCATTTTGGTATTCGCGAACATGCCATGGGCTCGATACTCAATGGAATATCTCTTCATGGCCTCACCAGAACATTCGGTGGAACATTTGCAGTCTTTAGCGACTACATGCGACCAGCTGTTCGTCTTGCATCATTGATGGGAGTGCCAAGCATTTTTGTATGGACACACGATTCAATTGGACTGGGCGAAGATGGTCCAACTCATCAACCAGTTGAACACTTTGCAGCACTTCGTGCAATACCTGGACTTGCAGTTATTCGTCCCGCTGATGCCAATGAAGTGGCACAAGCATGGAAGAGCATTCTCAAGCGTGATGTGCCAGCAGGTATTTTGCTATCTCGCCAGAATCTTCCTGTCATCGATCGTGCAACTCATGGCGATGCTGCCGGTGTAGATAAAGGTGCCTACATACTCAAAGACTCACAAAATCCAGTAGCCATAATCATCGCAACCGGATCTGAAGTAAGTATCGCTTTGGAAGCCCAGAAAGTTCTGACTGAAAAAAACATTTCTGTACGAGTAGTGAGTGCTCCATGTATCGAATGGTTCAACGAACAACCTCGCACATACCGCGATGAAGTACTACCTCCATCCATTACAAATCGTGTAAGCGTTGAAGCTGGCATTGCTCAAGGATGGCGCGACCTAGTTGGCGATAATGGGACTTCAATATCTCTAGAGCATTACGGTGCTTCTGCCTCTGCATCAGTTCTTTTCAAGGAGTTTGGCTTTACTTCTGAAGCAATTGTTGATGCGGTAATCGCTGGGACTAAGTAATGAGTTCATTTGCATCAAAGGTGTCACCAGCCGATCGTCAAAGCACTCTGTACGCCCGTATTACTGATGCTCACCATCGCTTAGCGAAAAAGGATCCAACGATTTGGGGAGCTGATGCGGTTGCAGAAGCAACCATTCGTTTGAATTGGATAGACCTGCCAGAAAAATCACGAGAACTCTTGCCTGCAGTAGATGCACTTGCTGCAAAGCATCGTGATAAAAAGTATGTAGTTCTAGCAGGTATGGGTGGTTCTTCACTTGGACCAGAAGTGATTGCACAGACCTACAAGAAGCAATTATTTATTCTCGACTCAACAGATCCACAGTATTTAGAGAATGCACTTTCTGGAAAGTTGGAAGAGACTCTTGTCGTTGTTAGCTCAAAATCCGGCTCAACCATTGAAACTGCATCAGCCCGAGCATTCTTTGCCGACAAATTTGAAAAGGCTGGGTTAGCGCTATCGGAGCACATGATCATTGTTACCGACCCTGCCTCCCCCTTAGATAAAGAATCTCGAGCACAGGGTCTCAGTGTCATAAATGCAGACCCTAATGTCGGCGGAAGATTTAGCGTTCTTAGTGCTTTCGGTTTAGTGCCATCTGCACTCATTGGGGTAGATATCTCGATACTTCTCGATAGTGCAAGTGATGCACAAAGAGCTTTCCTCACCTCTCCACAAGCAATCCTTGATTGCGCATATGTAATTGCAACCGCCGGTCAATATCTAACTTTCACTGATGAAAATAGCGGAATGCCTGGGTTGAGTGACTGGATAGAACAATTAGTTGCTGAATCAACTGGCAAGAACCAGGTGGGACGCCTACCTGTCGTTGTTGAAAATGCACAAGAAGGTAACGAAGGAAATCCACTTCGTATTTCCTTTACCGACAATGCTGATTGTGTTGTATCTGGTGATCTTGGTGCACAGTTCATTACGTGGGAATGGCTTACCGCTCTCGTTGGCGCAGCTCTTGAAATTGATCCTTTCAATCAACCCAATGTGACCGAAGCGAAAGAGCAAACTTCTGTTTTGTTGAACGAATGGTCAGGCAAACTCCCCGTATTTACCCCCTCAGCAGTAGATGCATCAATTGGGATTTTTGGGACTGGATCTTCAGTAATCGAATCACTTCAACAATTTATTTCACGTATTCCTGAGCATGGCTACATCGCGATCATGGCTTACTTAGATCGAGCCGATGATGGCGCGATAACAGAATTGAGAAAGATTCTCGCACATAAAACAAAGCGTCCTGTCACATTTGGTTGGGGACCACGTTTCCTGCATTCAACTGGTCAATTCCATAAAGGTGGACAACGCAACGGCGCATTCCTACAAATTACAGGTGCATGCACTATC
>WLDA01000138.1 GCA_009705025.1 Actinomycetota bacterium
GGTGGGGAAGAAACAGCCCGTCGTCTTTCAGAGTTAGTTGGAACAAATGTTCCACTCCTTGGAAAAATTCCATTTAGCCCCGACCTTCGCACAGGTGGGGATACGGGCAAGCCAGTTGTAGCCGAACATCCAGAGTCAGCTGCTGCAATTGTGATTAATGAGATTACAGATCAACTTATTGTAAGAAGTAAATCCTTGTTAGGAGTTCGACTGGGGCTTGCTACGTAACTCTTTGATCATCTCTTCAAGAAGTTCGGCCATTTCGCTTCGCATAAAGTCACGTGTAGCAACTTCACCTAGTGAAATTCTCAGGCTAGCCAATTCTCGCGTCAGATATTCGGTATCTGCGATGCTTCTATCATTTCGAGCACGATCTTCATTGAGCTGAATACGATCACGGTCTGCTTGGCGATTTTGCGCAAGCAAAATAAGTGGCGCAGCATACGATGCTTGAAGTGAAAGAATGAGTGTCAAGAAAATAAATGGATATGTATCCCAACGCATACTCATTGGTGCCAAGGTATTCCAAAGGACCCAGAATCCAACGAAGAATGTCATGTAAACCAAGAAGCGAGCAGTTCCTAAGAATCGTGCGAAATTTTCTGACAAACGACCAAAAGTTTCAGGATCAAAATTAGGACGCAGGGAGCGACGTGTCTCGCGTGGTGTATCTAATTGATTATTGCGTGCCATTGTGAACGCCCTCCTTCTCTAACTGAGCAATATCTACTTGTGTACGTGAAGTTTCGCGATGATCGTGACGCCAGTTTTCTGGCAACAAGTGATCGAGCACGTCATCAACAGTCACTGCGCCAAGTAAGCGATCATTGGCATCAATAACTGGAACGGATAGCAAGTTATAGCTTGCTAAATACGAAGAAACCTCATTGAGTGTTGCATCAGGGTTGAGGCCCTGAGTATCAGTATCAACGATTGAACCGAGAAGAGTTGAAGGTGGTTCGCGCAAAAGTCGCTGATAGTGAGCCATTCCAATGAATCGTCCAGTCGGCGTTTCAAGAGGTTGACGGCAGATAAAGATTTGAGATGCAAGTGCTGGAGAAATTTCACTTTGTCGAACTGCAGCAAGTGCGTCAGCAACTGTTGAATCAGCACTCAAAATAATTGGTTCTGTTGTCATCATTCCACCGGCAGAATAATCTTCATAATTCATCAAGCGAAGTACATCCTCAGCATCTTCGGGTTCCATCAAATCAATAAGTGCTTGTGCGCGTTCGGCTCCAACTTCGCGAAGTAAATCGGCAGCATCATCTGGATCCATTTCGCCAAGTACATCTGCTGCACGCTCTCCCTCTAATTCTGCAAGGAGTGCGACTCGGCTTTTCTCATCCATCTCTTCAAGTACATCTGCAAGTCGTTCGTCATTGAGAGCGCCAGCAACTTCAACCCGACGCTTTGGTGCCAAGTCTTGGAGCACTGCAGCAAGGTCTGCTGCACGAAGATTGGAAAGCGTTGAAAGTAAATTTGTGACACCCTGATTTGGTTCGTGTGAAGCAAAACCAGTTACTTCTTCCCACGCGACGGTAGAAGTTGCGCCTTTGCGACGCAGTCCATGGCCCTTGCGCATAATGTGAACTTTAGTAATTAGCCAATCACCAGTTCGATTTTGCTCCATACCCATATCTTCAACCACAACGTTTTCATTTGATTCAACAAGAGTAATTGAACGATCAACAAGTTCACCGAGAACTAACAATTCTCCTGCACGAGTATCGAATCGGCGCATGTTGAGTAAACCAGTAATAACAACAGTGCCACTTTCAATTGAGGTAACACGAGTGATTGGTACAAAAACGCGACGACGTAATGGAACTTCAACAACTAAACCAAGTATTCGTGGTGGTTGATTATTAGAACGCAGGGTCGCGACAGCATCTCGCACCTTACCTACTGGATCACCATTTGGGTCAAAGACCGCTGTGCCTGCAAGACGGGCGAGAAATACTCGTTTTATCAAGTTTCCGCTCATGGGCTAAGGGTAACCTCTAAAGATGAACTCTCGCTTTCGTATAAGTGACGAGCAGTAGATACCGTTGCCCTATGCAGCCACACGCAAGAGATAGCCATATAGCCATCCCTGCTCGCCCAGATCTCATTCGATTAGGTCTAGGAATCATTGGGATTGGAACATCTGGCCCTCTTATAGCGATGAGTTCGATGCCAGTGCTCACATTAATATTCTGGAGAAATCTTGGCGGATCTCTCATGACTCTTCCTTTTGCTATTCGACATACACATCTAAAGAGTCATCGTGAAGGAATGAAATGGGCAGCCATTGCGGGAGTAACTCTCGCACTTCATTTTTATGGATTCTTTTTAGCTATGCGCATGACAAGTGTTGCTGCAGGAACTGCAATTGTTGCTCTCCAGCCAATCTTTGCTGCACTGTTTATAAAATTGAGTGGAGGTCATATTCCATCAAGAGCGTGGTTTGGAATGGTCGTTAGTTTTTCTGGAGTATTGCTTATTTCCGGAATAGATTTACAAATTTCACTTAGAAGTTTTCTTGGAGATATTGCAGCACTAATTTCTGCAGCCTTAGCGGCTCTTTATATGATGGCAGGATCCAGAGCACAGAGAACTATTGAGACAACTACATATACGACTATTTGCTATTTCGTATGCGCAATAACTGCGCTACCAATGGCAATAATTGCTGGAAATGAAATTTTGCATTTCTCCGCTAAACAATGGTGGATCGTTCTTGGTCTTATTCTTGGCGCGCAACTACTTGGTCATACGATGTTCAATGCAGCACTCAAGCGCGTCTCACCTGCGGTAGTTTCGCTCATCGTCTTTTTTGAAGTTCCAGTAAGTTCAATTCTGGCAGTGTGGTGGCTTGGACAAAAGCCACCTCTTGGAATCATCCCTGGAATTGCACTCATTCTTTTTGGTTGTGTATTGGTTGTACTTCGCACACGAGTTGATCGGGCGGAAGCGAATGATTGATCTACACACTCACACCACATGTAGTGATGGAACAGATACTCCACGTGAACTCATTAATAAAGCACTTTCGCAAGGCGTGAAAGTTTTAGCAATCACAGACCATGACACAACTTCGGGTTGGAATGAGGCACGTCAATCGCTGCGCGGTGACCTAGATCTAGTGCTTGGTGCTGAAATCTCATGCCTAACTCACGATGGAATCAGTGTTCATATGCTTGGGCTTCTATTTGATGAAAAGAATGCAGCGATACAACAGTTATTGGAA
>WLDA01000139.1 GCA_009705025.1 Actinomycetota bacterium
CTGTTGCATTTGCCATTGCAAGGAAGTGAGCTTCAATTCCTGCTTGTGGTGGTTTGTTGTAATACGGAGTTACAACCAAGATTCCATCAGCGCCGGCTGCTTCAGAGCGCTTAGCTTGATTGATTGAATAATCGGTTTCATTATCGCCAGCACCTGAAATGACCTTGATGTTGGGGCCAACTACCTTCTTTACAACTTTGATGATCTCTTCTTTTTCAGATGATTTAGTCGTTGGCGCTTCACCTGTCGTTCCATTGACGACGATTCCATCGTGACCGTGTTGTACTAAATGATCAGCAATTTTTTCGACGCCATTCCAATCGATTGCTCCATCTTTTGTAAATGGAGTAACCATCGCGGTCAACATGCGACCAAAAGGCGCTGGGGTACTCATGCGCCTAACTCTACCCGTTTTATGGGGCGATACGTCCAGATTTTTCGAAGGCTCCGTATGTAAGTGGCATTAAACGTGCGAATTCTGCCTCCATTTTTTCGGCAACCATCTCAATTTCGCGTTGAGGGTAACTTGGAAAATGAGAACCTTCGCGCGATGTACGCAATGATAAAAAGTTCATCAGTGCGCGGGCATTCATCGTTACATACATCGAAGAATAAAGGCCAACAGGTAAAACTACTCGAGCAACTTCGCGCGCAATACCTTGATCAAGCATCACTTTATATTGCTCGTATGCAACAACGTACGCTTTCTTCATCGCTTCAACTGAAACACTAAATTGTTCTGGCGTTCCATCAACAAATGTGTAAGCACCAGTTTTTCCTATTTGGATAAGTTTACGATTTTCATCAGGTACGTAAAAAACTGGATTTAGTTCACGATAGCGACCGCTCTCTTCATTGTATGAAGCAATTCGGTGACGCATAAATTCACGGAAAACAAATATCGGAGCTGATACAAAAAATGTCATTGAGGTATGTTCAAATGGTGAACCATGGCGTTCACGCGCTAGATAATTGATAAGTCCTGCTGATTTTCCAGGATCTTGACCAATCTCATCCATAGATTGCTCACCAGCAGTTGATACTCGCGCGGCCCAAATGACATCAGCATCACTTGCACTCGACTTTACGAGTTCAACAGTTACATCGCTTCTAAATATGATTTCATCAGACATATTGAGACCCTATCTAAATGAGCTCCCCCGATATTGGATATCTAAGGCAGAATGGGCGCGTGTCCAAGGTTGCCTCCACCACATTACGAGATTCCTTCAGCGTCTCACTCACCGTCGGCGCGTATGGAGTGGCATTTGGGGCGGCATCGGTAGCAAATGGATTTAGCGTTCTACAAAGTTGCCTGCTCTCACTACTTACCTTTTCGGGTGCATCACAATTTGCGGTAGTTGGAGTTATGGGCGCTGGTGGAAACCCAATTAGTGCGATTGCAACTGCATCTCTACTTGGTGTTCGAAATGGACTCTATGGCGTGATCATGGCACCGCGATTAAAAGTGCGTGGATTAAAGAGAATTGTTGCTGCGCAAATAACTATCGATGAATCAACAGGTGTTGCACTCAACCAAGAAAGTCGCGGTGCGGATGCAATGCGACATGGCTTTTATCTCACCGGCTTCGGCGTTTTTATATTTTGGAATCTCTTTACTCTTGCAGGCGCACTTGGCGCGCAAGCAATGGGAGATATTCGTGCATGGGGCCTCGATGCTGCAGTTCCTGCTGCTTTCCTAGGATTAGTCTGGCCACGCCTTGTAACTAAGCGAGATCGTGCCATTGCGTTAGCAGCAGTTGCCCTTGCACTAGCCCTTACGCCAATACTTCCTGCAGGACTTCCAATTATCGCAACAGCCTTCATTGCTATCGCTGTAGGGCTTCGACCATGAGCGCATTATGGATAGCAACTATTGGAACAAGTGTTATCGCATTCTTACTCAAATATTCTGGACATTCCATACCTGAACGGTTCTTATCTAATCCAAAAATTCAACGTATCAATGCGCTCATTCCTATCGCACTTTTGAGCGCACTTGTAGGCGTGCAAACAATTACAGAGAAAAGTAAATTAATAATTGATCACAGGCTTGCAGGCATGGGTGTTGCAATAATTGCCCTGTTCCTGAAAGCGCCTTTTCCGGTTGTAGTTCTATCCGCGGCGCTTACCTCAGCAGCAATATATAACTGGTTCTAGATAATTTTTAGAGCTTGTAACTTGGCTTTCAAGTCATTATCTGAAGGCTCAGTAAGGTGAGTGCCATCAGAGAAAACAATTACTGGAATTGATTGCGCTCCCCCATTTATCTCTTTGACTTTATCTGCAGCGCTCAAATCATGTTCAACATCGACAAGTGTGTATTCGACATTGAGCTCTGCAAGTAATCTCTTTGAACGACGGCAATCTCCACACCAGTCGGCTCCATACAATGTGATTTGGTCTTTACTCATTTTTTACCCCTCTACATAAATTTATCAAGGCCATGTGTTAGGCCAGGATGTGTTGATACTTTTCTAACTCCGAGTAGTACTCCAGGCATAAAGCCTGCGCGATCGAGTGAATCATGACGAATTGTCAGAGTCTCACCGAGTCCACCTAAAATTACTTCTTGATGTGCAACGAGTCCGCGAGCACGAATTGAGTGCACTGGAATATCTCCAACTTTGCTTCCACGAGCACCATCGAGTGATGTTGTTGTTGCATCAGGCATTGGTGCAAGACCTGCATCTTTGCGGGCTTGAGTCATCAATTCGGCAGTGCGCGCTGCAGTTCCACTAGGCGCATCTACTTTTGCAGGGTGGTGTAGTTCAATAATTTCTGCAGATTCAAAATATCGGGCTGCTTTTTCTGCAAACTCCATCATGAGTACTGCGCCTATTGCAAAATTCGGAGCAATAAGAAGTCCAACTTTTGGATGTGCTGCTAATAATTTCTTTACTTGCGCAATCCGGCCCTCATCAAATCCTGTTGTTCCTACAACACTATGGATTCCATTAGTAATCAAGAACTCAAGGTTTGCCATGACGCTATCAGGGGTGGTGAAATCAACAACAACTTCTGCCTTATTAGTCAGGAGTACATCAAGTGAATCACCAAGATCAAGGGCTGCTACTAATTCACAATCAGTTGCTTCATTGATAGCGCGTACAACTTCAGCGCCCATACGACCTCGAGCACCAAGGACTCCAACTTTAATCATTAGTGCGCTCCTTTCGCCAAAACTTTCTCAAACTTTGACTCGCTCTTGAATGGTCC
>WLDA01000014.1 GCA_009705025.1 Actinomycetota bacterium
GGAACTTTTCCAAAACTCTGAACGGCGTCGCAATGAACTGGAATATCACCAGCAAGTTTTACCAATTCTGATATTGGTTGTAAGACTCCTGTTTCATTATTTGAATGCATGACAGCAATGAGTGCAACTTCATCGCCACGCTTCGAGAGAAAATTCTCTACAAAAGCACAATCAATAACACCATCAACCGTTACGGGAATCTCAATAACTTCAGCCTTCTCATGGGTTGCAAGCCACTGGGCTGGATCAATAATTGCATGATGCTCAATTGCCGAGATTAGAACTACATTACGTCCTTCTGCGCGACGCTTCCAAAATAGCCCTTTGAGAGCAATGTTGTTCGCTTCAGTACCTGAACCAGTAAAAATAATTTCAGATGCAAGTGAGCCAACTTCGCGACCAATTACTTCGCGCGCTTCTTCAATATCTTTGCGAACACTGCGACCTGGTGTGTGCAAACTCGATGGATTGCCTAATTTTGATAGCGCAGTAGTCATCGCATCAATTGCACAATCGAGCATCGGCGTTGTTGCCGCATGATCGAGATAGACGGAAGACATGGCGCTAAGTCTAGGACTTACGCGCAATAACGCCTTCCGTTGCCTTAGGCAGCACGGCAAAGAGATCACCAATGACGCCAAAGTCAGCGATATCAAATATTGGCGCTTCAGCATCTTTATTCACGACCACGATTGTCTTACTTGTCTGCATGCCTGCGCGGTGTTGGATTGCTCCAGAGATTCCGCATGCAACGTAGAGCTGCGGGCTTACCGTTTTTCCAGTCTGGCCAACTTGATGCGTATGTGGGTACCAACCGGCATCTGTTGCAGCGCGTGATGCACCAACTGCTGCACCTAATGCATCTGCAAATCCTTCAACGGCTGCAAAATCTCCATTTGTTCCGCGACCACCAGATACAACAATATTTGCCTCCGTTAGTTCTGGACGACCACCTTTTACAAAAGGTTGAGTTGAAGTAATCGTTGCTTTCTTTGCACCATCACTAACACTCTTACCTATATTTTCAACTGCGGGAGATGCTGGCGCAGTATTAGCTTCAATTGTGTTGGCACGGATTGTCATGATGCTTACTCCATGAGAAATTTTGGAGTGCACCGTTGTTGAACCACCAAAAACTAATTGTGTTGCAGTGCCATCGGCAGCAACATCTACTGCATCAGTAATTATTCCTGAATCTGTTGCAATTGCTACTCGAGCAGCAATCTCTTTTCCGAATGCATGAGATGCAATAAGCAGCGCTGATGGCTTCTTCTCGAGAACAATTTGTGAAATAAGATCGGCATAAGCAGGAACTCCATGTGTAGCAAGATCACCTGACTCGATACAGATAGCTGATGAAATAGGTCCAGTGAGTGCAGAAACTACTGCACCACTTTTGCCAGGTGCAGCCACAACAATTGCAGTGACATCGCCCATGCGAGCACCCGCTGTTGCAAGTTCAGCAGTTGTCTTACTTACTGCATCGCCTTGTAGGTCGACGAGGATAAATACGTTGCTCATATCAACTTCTTTCCAGCTAGGAAATCAACTAATTCTTTGCCGCCATCACCAGAATCGGTAACTTTAATTCCGGCTGCTCGTGCAGGACGTGGAGCAGAATCTGCTACTACTGACCACGCACCTTGGACAGAAATTCCAATAGCTGCGCAATCACGAACATCAATAGTCTTTTTCTTTGAAGCCATGATGCCCTTGAAGGATGGATAACGCGGTTCGTTTATCTTTTCGATAACACTGAGCACTGCAGGAAAACTTGCTCCCATTGAATCAACACCGGCATCTGTAACACGTGTAATCGCAACAGTTGAGGCGGCAGGATCAACAACAACACTGCCAGCAAATGTGAGTTGAGCCCAACCTAAGCGAGCTGAAATCATTGCTGGAACAACGCTCATGCGAGCATCAGTTGATTCAGTTCCGCAAAGAACTAAATCAAATCCACCAGTTTCAATTACTTTTGCAAGAACTGCCGAAGTTGTAATTGCATCAGCACCTGCGAGCGCGCTATCACTAATAAGTATTGCATCATTTGCACCCATAGATAGCGCTTTGCGAATTGCTTCAGTTGCGCGCTCTGGTCCCATAGAAATAATGGTCACGGTGTTAGCGCCGCCTTCTTCGTTTCCACCATGTGCTTCAGCAATTCGAAGTGCTTCTTCTACTGCATACTCATCGAGATCATTGAGAACTGCATCAACGCCTTCGCGATCGAGAGTTCCGTTGATCATCTTCTTCTCAGCCCAGGAATCTGGTACTTGTTTGACGCAGACAGCAATCTTCATAAGGCACAGGTTACTGGGCGGTAGTGAATCAATCAAAGCGAACTCACGCGTGATGCCGAGCACGCAATGGTCACATCCTTGGTGAATAAGACATAAAATTTCGAATGTGCTGGCAATCATTGCTCCTGGTCAAGGAAGCCAAACTCCGGGAATGCTCAATTCTTGGATTGAGGATGCCGAAAGTAAATCTCTTCTGAGTTCTTGGTCTGATGCAATTGGATTAGATCTTCTTGCATTAGGTACAACTGCAGATGCAGATGAAATAAAAGATACGGCTAATGCGCAACCGCTCATCGTTGCTGCTGGTCTCTTATCTGCGCGCGCACTGGGGATTGAAAATTTTTCTGTTACATCGGGTCATTCAGTTGGAGAACTAACTGTTGCTGCGCTCTCTGGCGCAATTTCACACGAAGATGCTCTGCTTTTAGTGCGAGCACGTGGATTAGAAATGGCAAAAGCGGCTGCGCAACGACCATCTGGAATGGCTGCGGTATTAGGTGGTGAGCGCTCCGATGTAATTAGTGCACTCGGTGCTTTAGGTCTAATCGCTGCAAATGAAAATGGTGGCGGACAAATTGTTGCAGCAGGAGATTTAGCTTCACTTGCCGAACTCGGTGAGAATCCCCCAGCAGGGTCGCGCGTTAGAGCACTCGCTGTTGCAGGTGCTTTTCATACCTCTTATATGGCAAGTGCAGTGCAACCATTGCGAGCACTCGCTGAAACAATTACTACCCATGCTCCGAGGATTCAGGTCATATCTAATAAAGATGGTGAAGTAGTAATTGATGGCGCACTCGTACTCGAGCGCATTATCAATCAGATCGCTAATCCCGTTCGTTGGGATTTGTGTATGGAGAGATTGAATACATTGGGCGTAACGGGTGTCATTGAACTGGCGCCAGCTGGAACTCTGGTTGGCTTACTCAAGCGAGGCGTTCCAAGCATTGAAACAATGGCGCTAAAGAGCGCTGACGATATTGATAAGGCACGCGAATTTGCGAAGGGGCACCTATGAAAATAAAGAGCGCTCCAGTTACTAATAGCGCAATTCTCTCCGTCGGTGCATACAGACCACGTCGTATAGTTCCTAACTCTGAAATTGTTGATCGTATTGATTCAACTGATGAATGGATTGTTCAACGTACTGGAATAGAAACTCGCAGATTTGCAGGAGATGATGAGACTGTAATCTCAATGGCTCAAGCCGCATGCGAGCAAGCACTGAAACGCGCAAAGCTCACCATTGCAGATATTGACACAGTAATACTTGCAACAATTTCTTATCCATTCCAGGCACCGAGCGCCGCAACTGAACTCATTGTTGCACTAGGAAATCCAAAAGCTGCGGCATTTGATATCAGTGCCGCATGTGCAGGATTTTGTTACGGCGTTGCAATGGCGAGTGATTTAGTGCGTTGTGGAACATCAAAAAATGTATTAGTTGTCGGTGTTGAAAAACTTAGCGATTACACAGATCCTGATGATCGTGCTACTGCATTTATTTTCGCGGATGGCGCTGGTGCAGTAGTTATCGGCCAGAGCGATGAAGTTGGTATCGGACCAACAGAGTGGGGATCAGATGCTGATTCACGCGATGCAATTATTTTGAACCCCTCTTATTTAGATTTCAAGAAAAATCCAAAACTCGGCGTTGCAGATCTTGGCTGGCCAAATATTGCTCAACAAGGTCAAGCTGTTTTTCGTTGGGCTGTCTATGCAATGAGTAAAGCAGGACTGCGCGCACTCGATGCTGCTGGCATGACGGTAAATGATTTAGATGTATTCATTCCACACCAAGCAAATATTCGAATAATTGAAACTATGGCAAAAGAGATGAAGATGCCTGACTCTGTAGTTATTTCAGATGACATTAGAAAAAATGGAAATACTTCTGCAGCATCAATTCCGATCGCTATGGATTCATTACTTTCAGAGCGTCCTGATCTTTACGGAAAAACTGCATTGCTCATTGGCTACGGTGCGGGCTTGGTTTATGCGGGACAAGTAGTGCGCCTCCCCCTTGCTCCTTGAGATTTCTCTCACTCACGCACGCAATAAGAGAGTCAATACTCGTAAGTAAGCACCTGTATCAGAGAGAATTACCACCTGTTGTTCAATCGAATCGTTAGGACATATAAGAAATGGCACTTTCACAAGAAGATGTACTTGCAGGACTAAAAGAGATTGTTGAAGAAGTAGCGGGCATCCCTGCAGCGTCAATCGAACTTGGCAAGAACTTCACAGATGATCTAGAAGTTGATTCACTAAGCATGGTTGAAGTTGTAGTTGCAGCTGAAGAGCGCTTTGGTGTGAAGATTCCTGATGAGAAAGTAACTGATCTTGTTACGGTCGGCGATGCAGTTGATTTCATCGTCAACGCTGCAAAGTAACTAATTCAAAATCGGTCAACAAAGATGTCACAGCGTCGTGTCGTAGTTACAGGACTTGGTGCGACAACGCCCCTTGGCGCAGATGTTCTAACCACATGGTCAGCACTGCTTGCTGGAAAAAGTGGCGTTCGAACTCTGACTGAAGAATGGACTTCTCTACTTCCTGTCTCATTTGCCGCTCGCGTTGCGATTGAACCTAGCGAGCAAATGGAACGTGTAGAGATTCGTAGATTAGATAGATCAGAACAGTTCGCACTTATTGCATCTCGTGAGGCATGGAAAGATGCGGGCTCACCAGATATCGATAAAGAACGACTAGGTGTTGTCATTGCCTCTGGCATTGGCGGAGTTATCACGATGTTGGATCAATATGACATCTTGAATAACAAAGGTGCACGACTTGTAAGTCCACATACAGTCCCAATGCTTATGCCTAATGGGCCAGCAGCAAATGTTGGATTAGAACTTCAAGCAAAAGCTGGGGTTCATACTCCAGTGAGTGCGTGTGCATCTGGCGCTGAAGCAGTTGGTTACGCACTCGAAATGATTAGAAGTAATCGCGCTGACATCATCGTCAGCGGCGGAGTAGAAGCAGCGGTTCATCAATTACCTATGGCTGGCTTTGCAGCAATGAAAGCATTATCTACTCGCAACGATGATCCCGCCCGTGCTTCACGTCCATATGATGTTGATCGTGATGGTTTCGTACTTGGCGAAGGTGGCGGCGTACTTATTCTTGAAGAGTACGAGCATGCAAAAGCGCGTGGTGCAAAGATTTATTGCGAAATTGCAGGCCAAGGTCTGACTTCCGATGGGTATCACATTGCAGCGCCAGATCCAGATGGTGCTGGGGTACAGCGCGCAATCAAGTTTGCGCTACGTGATTCGAATCTTTCAACAAAAGATATTTTTCATCTCAACGCACATGCAACATCAACTCCTGCCGGCGATGTTGCAGAAGCAAACGCACTTCGTGCAGCACTTGGTAGCGATGCTGATCATGTTGCAGTCTCTGCTACAAAATCTATGACTGGTCACTTGCTTGGTGGTGCTGGCGCAATCGAATCTGTATTTCTTGTCAAGGCGATACAAGATCGTATGGCTCCTCCAACTATCAATATTGATAATTTGGATCCAGCAGTAACTATCGATGTTGTTCGTGATAAACCACGTGCACTGCCTGCTGGAGATATCGCTGCACTCAATGACTCTTTTGGTTTCGGTGGCCACAATGTTGTATTGGTCTTTAAGTCCTTATAACCATGAGTACTGATCCGCGCGACCCCCAACTGCGCATTGAGCGCCTGCTCGACCCTTCCACAATTGAATTACTAACTCCGCGTGATTCTTCAGGAATGATTGCAGCAATTGGTGCAATAAAGGGAAATCGTGTTGTTGTTTTCGCATCCGATGCCACAATTCAAGGTGGTGCACTTGGTGTTGAAGGTGCTCACGTAATTGTCAGCGCATATCGTGAAGCGATGGCAACACAATTACCAATTATTGGTTTATGGCATTCGGGTGGTGCACGTTTGCGCGATGGAGTCTCATCGCTAAATGCCTTCGGTGAAGTTTTTCAATCAATTATTTTGGCTAGCGGAAAGATTCCCCAACTCTCTTTGGTTCTTGGGCCAACAGCCGGTGGTGGTGCCTACGGACCTGCAATGACAGATGTTGTTGTGCTTGCACCTGAAGGAAGAATCTTCGTAACAGGCCCTGATGTTGTAAAAAGTGTGACAGGCGAGAAAGTTGATATGGAAGGACTTGGCGGTCCAGATGCGCATCGTAAAAATAGTGGATTAGCACATTTGATTGCTCATACCGAAGACGAGGCCTTCGAAATGACTCGCGATCTTGCTTCACTCTTTGCTAATCAAGGTCATATCAATACAAAAATTAGTGACTTTGATTTGGCTCCACTTGTTCCTGCAGCAAATCGACGTGCATATGAAGTTACACCTTTAGTAAATGCAATCTTGGATGGCGATACAGAGAGATTAGAACTTCTAAAAATGTGGGCTGAGAATATGACAACAACACTGGGTCGACTAGGTGGTCGAACTGTTGGTGTTATTGCCAATAATCCTCAGCATTTAGGTGGAGTTCTAGACTCTTCAGCGAGTGAGAAGGCTGCGCGATTTGTCCGCACATGTGATGCCTTCGGAATTCCGCTCATCGTTATTGCAGATGTTCCTGGTTTTCTTCCGGGTGCTGGTCAAGAATGGGAAGGCGCTGTTAGGCGCGGTGCGAAATTACTTCACGCATTTGGTGAAGCAGTAGTTCCGCGTATCACTTTGATCACACGTCGTGCATATGGCGGTGCGTATGTTGCAATGAATTCAAAATCACTTGGTGCAACAAAAGTATTGGCGTGGCCTGATGCAGAAGTATCGGTTATGGGAGCTGTTGCTGCAGTTCGTGTATTACATCGTCGGCTACTTGCGGATTTACCAGAAGCTCAGCGCGATTCGATGGAGTTAGAACTTGCTGCAGAACACGAAAAAGTGTCGGGTGGAGTTGCGCGAGCAATTGAAATTGGCGCAGTAGATGAAATTGTTCAACCGCAACATTCACGTCGAGTCATTGGTGAAGCTATTGCACTTGCTCCACACCGTCGTGGTAACCACGGCAATATTCCTCTGTAATTCTCACTTTCCCTAACTTAGGCGCAGTGATAAGTTCGCTCTATGAAATTCACTGATGGCTTCTGGCTTATGCGCAAGGGTGTACATGCTAAATATGCACTCCACCCTCATCGAATCCAATCGGAGAACAATTCTCTAAAAGTTTTGGCAGCAACAAAGACAATCAATCACCGTGGAGATGTGCTCAATGCCGCGACTTTGACAATGTTTATGGATTCACCTCTTTCCGATGTAATTCGTATCAAAGTAGTTCACCATGCCGGCGGGGATGCACCGATTCGCTTTACCCTTGATGAAAGTGCTCCAAAGACTTCTTTTGCAGAAGATGAGAAGAGTGCACAATTTAGCGCTGGTGCTCTGACTGCAAAATTACATAAGGGTAAGAAATGGAACTTAGAGTTTCTGGCTAATAATAAAGTTGTTACAACTCAAGGCGAGAAGAGCTTTGCAAGTATCGATAATTCCGATGGAAAGCATTACATCAATGTTCAAATGGGCTTAGGTGTTGGCGAAAGTGTTTATGGTTTAGGTGAGCGCTTCACATCCTTTATCAAAAATGGCCAAAGCGTCGAGATTTACAATCAAGATGGCGGAACATCGAGTGAGCAGGCGTATAAAAATATTCCCTTCTATATAACTAATGCTGGTTACGGAGTCTTCATCAATCATGCTGGTCGAGTCTCTATGGAGATCGCCAGTGAGGCAGTTGAGCGAGTTCAGTTCTCTGTCGAAGGCGAAGAGCTCGAGTACTTAGTTATTTATGGTCCAACACCAAAGGAGATCCTCAAGAAATACACGGCGCTAACTGGACGCGCACCAGTTGTTCCTCACTGGTCATTTGGTTTGTGGCTCTCAACATCCTTTGTTACTAATTATGACGAAGCAACTGTCACCTCATTTATTGAAGAGATGAAGAGCCGTGATATTCCACTGAGCGTTTTCCACTTTGATTGCTACTGGATGCGCGAGTTTGAGTGGAGTAACTTCCAATGGGATCCACGTGTATTTCCAGATCCAAAGGCAATGCTCACTCGCCTCAAGAGCCAAGGTCTACATATTTCATTGTGGATCAACAGCTACATCGCGCAAGAATCTCCACTTTTTACTGAAGGTAAAGAAAATGGTTATTTACTCAAGCGAGCCGATGGATCAGTATGGCAATGGGATCTATGGCAGGCAGGTCTTGCAGTTGTAGATTTCACAAATCCTGCTGCGCGTGATTGGTATAAATCAAAGTTGCGTGCACTCCTTGATATGGGCGTAGATGCTTTCAAGACTGATTTTGGCGAAAGAATTCCAACTGATGTCGTCTACTTTGATAACTCGCATCCTGACGATATGCATAACTATTACACGCTTCTCTATAACCAAACTGTTTTTGAACTTCTGCAAGAGCGAAATCCTAAAGATGCGATTGTCTTTGCACGCAGCGCAACAGTTGGTGGCCAAAAATATCCAGTTCACTGGGGCGGAGATAACTCATCCTCATTTGAATCCATGGCTGAAACGCTTCGTGGTGGTTTAAGTTTGGGATTGAGCGGATTTGGTTATTGGAGCCATGACATTGGTGGCTTTGAGGGAACTCCAGATCCTGCTGTCTTCAAACGATGGTTGCCTTTTGGTCTCTTGAGTTCACATTCGCGTCTGCATGGAAATGAATCAGTTCGTGTTCCATGGATATTTGATGAAGAGGCAGTTGATGTAACTCGCAAATTCACAAAGCTGAAAGCTTCGTTGATGCCTTATCTATACAGCGTTGCACACGAAGCACGCGAGCTTGGTCTGCCAATGGCTCGCGCAATGCTCATTGAATTTCCAGAAGATCGCACATGCCATTTCTTAGATCAGCAATATATGTTTGGCTCATCTTTACTAGTTGCACCAGTATTTAGCGCTACCGGAGAAGTTGAGTTCTACTTACCTGCTGGAACGTGGACAAACTTCTTTACCGGCGCACAGATCGTTGGCCCACAATGGGTAAAGGAAAAGCACGGCTTTGATTCGTTGCCACTCTACGTTCGCGAGAAATCAGTCCTGGTTCTAGGTCGCGATGACACATTTGATTATGACTACCAGAGCGCTACAGATATTCGTGGATACGCCCTTGAAAAAGGTGAGAGCGCATCAGCAACTATTTATAGCCACCTAAACGATAAAGCTAAGACGGTAACTGTTACAGGTTAGTTAGTTTTGAAAGTAACTGAAACCGTTGATGTAATTGTCTTATCAATAGATGAAGTGTCGTAAGCACCCATATCTGATGTCATTGTTGAGTCAGGAGTAGTGACTTGGAAAGGTCCACTCTTCACACTCATAACAGCGCCAACTGATCCACCAACAGCCTTTGTAAGGGCTTCTGCACGAACCTTTGCATCCTGCATTGCCTCACCTAATAACTGTGGGCGAAGGTCAGCGAGAGTCGAAACATAATATTGAGGTCCGTAGTTATTTACTGGAACTCCACTTTGCAAAAGTGTTCCGATTCCTTGGCTCAACTTAGAGATGAGTTGAACATCAGTGGAGCGAATAGTGACATCGCGTGATGCGCGGTAAGAAAGAATACGACCTGTTGAGTTTCCGTTGAGATATTCCTCATTGGCATATGTTGACACTGGTCCAAGTGTGAGTGCCTCTGCTGGAATTCCACCATCGGATAAATACTTAGTAAGTGAATCAACACCTGCACCAACTCGAGTTACTGCATCTGCAACTTTTGGAGCAGAGAGTGCGACAGAAAGTGTCCATACTGCATTATCGGCAACTGCTGCGACTTTGGCCGAACCTGTAACAGTGATTCCATTTGCACTTCGCGCAGCAAATCCTGAACCAACTTTTGTAAGGCCACCACCTAACGCGATTGCAAGAATGACAGCAGCAACAATGACTGTTACAGCTTTGCGACGTTCGATGGTAATGATTGGACTTTCAGGTAGTTGGCTCATAGTTACATTCTAGCAATTAGATTGCGCGAAGGTGTGACACTTCTTGGAGATCTACTCCTCTAAAACGTTCTAATTCAAATTCCCATGAAGTTCCAAGAATGAGGGCGAGCCCCTGACGCAAAGACTCTTCGTCAAAACTTGTATCTAATAAATGCGTTACCGAGAATTCACTAATTTGAATTGCACCAGCAGCATCAGTTACTCCCCTATGAATTCCTAGCTCTGGAGTGAATCTGAAAATTTCTCCGCCGTTATCGCCAAATTCTTGTACTTCAAAATGAATGTAATGCCATGTGCGAAGTGAGCTAGCTATTTCACTAGCTCGACCTGTTACATCGCGCCATTCCACTGTTGATCTATATGTTCCTGCAATAAGTGGTTGGCTTTTCCATTCAAGTTCAACATGATTGCCGAGCACGCTTTGAATTGCCCAATCAACATGGCGACGAAGCGCCGATGGCAATGAATGAATGACTAATAAACCCCGTGCCTGGTTACGGCTAGGTGGTGGCGACAAACGTTCCATGGTTCTCAAATCTCTCGTAGCAAGGTGCGCCTTATGCGACCTTCCCCGGTCCATAACGCCTTACATACGCGATTTGATATGCCAATTACACACCTTGCACGCTCATACTGTCTACCCCTGCTTTAGGTATACGCGCCCGTAGCCTGTACGCTTCTACACAGTCGGACGCTTAATCAGTACCCGTTTCATGTATTACATAATCGGTATCGCTGGAGCAAGAGGAAGACCGTGTTACGAGGAATTCTCGGAACACCCACATATCGAAGGAAAAGTAAAAACATGGCAACAGGCACAGTTAAGTGGTTCAA
>WLDA01000140.1 GCA_009705025.1 Actinomycetota bacterium
ACCATTGCACCGCTTTTGATTCGAGCGGCGAGAAGTGCGATTTCACCTGCGACTAATTCAAATTTTCTAACAAAGTAAGCGAGCGCTTCTTCAGCGCTTTTACCTGGATATGAACCAACTGCTTTTTCACCGTTAGGAGTTCTTACGTAAACCGTTCCATCTTCTGCTACTCGACCAAATTGTGCAGGATCTCCGATAAGAGCACTTGCAGCAGAGGGAGCAATTGATTGTGGATTGAAGTCGGACATGGTTTATGTTCCTTTCAGCGCGGTGATCTCTTCGAGACCTTCGCTATGGTTTCAACTCCTAAATCGTGGGATTTAGGTAGCGGTGATGGATGAAGCGTTGTGAAGGGCTAAAAGGTACCCTGTCCCATGGGGTTAGCGTCAATCGCCTCTATAGGACCAATTATTCGAGCGTGATTTTGAGAGATTTAGGTGGCAGTAATGCTTGTTGAAGGCTTTGCTGCACCGATGTTTGCGACAAATACGTGGATTATCGCCACCGCTCAAGGCAGTGAATGTCTGATCTTTGATGCTGGGATGCCAGATACCACCAAGGCGGTTGAAGAAATTGTCGAGAGATTCAAACTAAAACCTGTCGCAATTATTGCTACTCATGGCCACCTTGATCACACATTTTCAATTCGCCCAGTCGCTAACGGATATTCAATACCGGCATATATCCATAGTGAGGATCGAGCATTGCTCGAGCATCCAAAACGTGCACTGAGTGCAGAATTTGCTGCGACATTGGATGAGATGGACTTTGTTGAACCAGCCGATGTTAGAGAATTGCGCAATGGCGATGCGATTGAGATTGTGGGTATGAGAGTTCAAGCTTTCCACGCCCCTGGTCATACCCGTGGCTCGATGATATTTACGATCGATGATCAAGTATTGGTCAGCGGCGATGTTCTATTTGCTGGTTCTATTGGACGTACCGATTTACCAACTGGATCGGCAAAAGATATGGAAGAGAGTTTGCGCAAGAAGATCATGCCACTCGATGATGCGCTTCGAGTTTTACCTGGTCATGGTCCAGAGACAACGATTGGGCACGAGCGTCGTACTAATCCATACCTCAAGAATTTTACTCAACCATCAGGTAAGAATAAGGGGCGCTTCTAAATGAAGAAGGAGAAGATCCAAGCCCCTAAGGGAGTTAGCGAATACGTTCCTCCGCAATCGCGCGAATTTGAATGGGTGCGCGATGGACTTATTGCACCGGCACGGTTAGCTGGATATGCACTGATGGAACTTCCAGTCTTTGAAGATACTCAACTCTTTACACGCGGTGTTGGTGAATCAACTGATGTGGTTTCAAAAGAGATGTATACCTTTGAAGATCGGGGAGGGCGTTCAATAACGTTGCGCCCTGAAGGAACAGCTGGTGTAATGCGTGCAGTTATTGAACACAATTTGGATCGTGGTCAATTACCAATCAAAGTTTGGTACAGCGGAGCTTTTTTCCGAGCTGAAAGACCGCAAGCAGGACGCTATCGACAATTTTATCAAGTAGGAATTGAAGCAATTGGAATCGATGATCCAGCTATCGATGCTGAAGTTATCGCCATTGCTGATGCTGGCTTCAAGTCACTTGGTCTAAAGCGCTATCGATTAGAGATCACATCATTAGGTGATAGTGCTTCACGTGCTGCGCACAGAATTGATCTAGACAAATTTATTGCAACACTGGATTTAGATGAAGCAACATCTGCGCGAGCAAAAATCAATCCATTGCGCCTCTTTGATGACAAGCGCGAAGAGATGAAAAAGTTGATGGCCAAGGCCCCGCTACTTGTTGATTATTTATCCGAGGAATCGCGCGCGCAATTTGCACAAGTTCAGGAACACTTGAAACGCCTTGGCATCTCTTTCGTTCTCAATCCTTATATGGTTCGCGGCCTTGATTACTACACGGGAACCACCTTCGAATTTATCCATGAGGATCTTGGCGCTCAATCGGGTATTGGTGGTGGCGGACGATATGACGGCCTTATGGAGCAACTTGGCGGACAAGGTTTATCGGGAATTGGATTTGGATTAGGTGTTGATCGCGCACTCCTCGCAGCACAAGCCGAGGGAGTTGTACCAAGGGATTCATTTACCTCAGAACTATTTATCATTCCGCTCGGCGAAAAAGCTAAAAGTGAAGCACTCGTATTGGCTTCCAAATTACGTAGCGGTGGCCATGTAGTAGAGATTGCATTTGGGGAACGTGCCCTCAAAGGCGCGATGAAAGCTGCAGATAAGAGTGGTTCGAAATATGTGATTGTTTTGGGAGATTCAGAATTAGCATCGGGCAGCGTTGAACTCAAAGAGATGTCTAGTGGCGTTTCAAAATCAGTTACGATTAGCGCCTTACACGAAGCGCTCTAAACCACTGATCGGAAATGTTGAATTTATTATGATGAGAACTCATGGCGCAGGAACGCTTCGCAAAAGTGATGCCGGAAAAGTAGTAACACTTGCAGGCTGGGTATCTCGTCGACGCGATCATGGTGGTGTTGCTTTTATCGATTTTCGCGATGCCACAGGTTGGGTACAAGTCGTAATTCGCGATGAAGTAATGGCTGGTTCTCTTCGTGCCGAATGGTGTTTACAAATCACTGGCGAAGTTGTTGCTCGACCATCTGGGAATGAAAATGCGGGCGTAGACACGGGTGACATTGAAGTAATGGGGGATTCAATCGTTGTACTAAGTGAATCCGCTCCTCTACCTTTCCCAATCGATAGTGGCGATGACGCTGATATCAACGAAGAAGTTCGTTTGAAATATCGCTACTTAGATTTGCGCCGTGAAAAACCTGCGGCGAATCTTCGATTGCGCTCTAAAGTTACGTCAACTATTCGCTCCGTTATGGATTCTGAAGAATTTTTGGAGATTGAAACGCCTTATTTGACGCGCTCTACGCCTGAAGGTGCACGCGATTTCTTGGTTCCGGTGCGTCTACAGCCTGGCAGTTGGTATGCACTTCCTCAATCTCCTCAGCTTTTCAAACAACTTCTTATGGTTGCTGGCATGGAAAAGTATTACCAAATAGCGCGCTGTTTCAGAGATGAAGATTTCCGAGCAGATCGTCAACCAGAATTTACTCAACTTGATATCGAAATGTCATTTATTGATCAAGAGGATATTTTGGCTGTTGCCGAAAAGATTGTTGCAAAAATCTGGAAAGAAGTCGCTAACTACGAAATTTCCTTGCCTCT
>WLDA01000141.1 GCA_009705025.1 Actinomycetota bacterium
GTGCCACGTGAAAAACGAATATATCCCGCAAAAGAGATAGCTGTGAGCGCAATAGTTGGCAAAACAAGGTGCATCAATAGATCAAGCGTAGAAATCCAGTAATCACCCGGTTCAAGTATTGGGTTGGATTGCCCCACTGTTGGCACTGGGCGATAGTTAATCGCATCGTTACTCATATAACGTTCCCATGTACCCATCAATTGATCAACAATCATCAGAATTCCAAGAAGCACTGCAGTCAATACGCTCGTTCTAATTACAGCTGCACGATCAATCTTTGCAAAATAAAGTGCCACACCAATAGCAATCAAGATTGTTAGAGCCGCTGCAGCGACGAGAAGAAGGCCCTGCTTTTGCATTTCAAATACTTTTTGCATTGGGAAATACAAAACAAACGCGATGCCAGCGACAGTAAGAGAAGATATGAGAGCAACTCGGTTAGAGATACCCATCGAAAGATGCGTCACTCCAAATGCAATTCCCACAGAACCAAGTAGGTAGAAAACAGGGCCAAGGCCAGGTTGTAAGAACCAATTGATTTTTACTAAAACTTCTAAAACTAACATTGTTGAGAAAGCGCTTATTCCAAAAATTTTCCACGATTTAGCTCGGTCTCCGCCAGCTACTGATGCAATAATCAGGCCAAGAATTATTCCTATAAGTACAACCGTCTTTATAGGAATACTCGGCTCACCTAACCAGTTATTGAAACCAATTGCCATGAATTGTTTTAGCAATACCGCTACCCAGAAAATAGGGAGCGAGAAAAGCAAGAAAGAAACAAAGGTCATTGAATAATCGAATTTGCTGTACTGGCGAAGCGCTGTAACAATTCCTATTGAGATACCCAGAATGATTGCAGTTACTGTGGCAGTTGTAACAAGGCGCAGCGTTGTTGGTACTGCAGAGGCGATTGCCGCGCCTACTGACTCACTTCCTCGGGTCTGACCTAAATCAAATTTGCCGACAAAAACTCCAAAGAGTCCACGCAGCCAATAAAAATAACGAAGTGGTGGTGGAACATCGAGTTGAAGTTTGCGAGTCAGGGCAATTATCTGTTGTGGCGCATTGAGCGCACGACTTGTTCGCAATTCAGCAAGTGGATCACCTGAAAGCGCTGCCAAGTTATAGAGAAGAAAGCTAGAACCAAAGAGGATGACGCTCAAAGTGCCTAAGCGGCGCATTATGAACGCGAACACGATGAATCCTCTTTTCTACGCTGAAAGACTTTGATTAGTATAAAGAAAATACTTGATGTTTCTTACATAAACTCACGAAACGGCACTCGGAATCCGAGTGCCGTTTCGTTTTGAGAATATTTCTAGGGATTACTCCTTAGAAGTGCCAATCCCAGAAGTTCCATAGGAACGATGGGCTCAGTGGTGATGGATTTACACCCTTGAGGTCAGAGTTATAAGCAATAACTCCTGGCCATTGGAATAGAGGAATTGTTACCGCATCTTCAACAAGAATTTTCTCTGCTGCTAAGTAGAGATCATAAACTTGTGAAGCAGTAAGAACTTCAGTCTCAAGTCGATTGATAATTTTGTCCATTTCTGGATTGTTATATCCAGTTTGGTTATCTGTTGACTTGAAGCTTCCGAAGTTACCGGCCTGTGTTAGCGCTTCCTTAGACCATGCATAGAACTGAACATCGAACTTAGGATCACCTAAGAATGAAGACCAGCCAGATGTTGGAGTTGTTGTTACATCAAATCCAGCCTTAGCAACTTCAGCCTTAACAAGAGCTGCCTCTGCTGAACGACGTGTGTTGCTTGGAGAGCCCCACAACATAGTTAGCTTCACGCTACCTGAACCTGCTGCAGCACTTGGGTAGTACTTCTTCACTAGAGCAAGTGCGGCCGCTGTGCGATCTGCTTGTGTTCCTGCTGTGAACTTTGACATTCCAGAAGCTGCAACCATCTTTGAGTAGTTTGGCTCTGATGGGAAGTACTGATGTGAGTTCATCACAACAGCCTTTGCGTTTACAGGCTTTACAATCTTGTCGATGATTTCTTGACGTGGATAAGCAAGTAACCACGCTGTGCGTAGATCCTTTGCCTTCTGTGACATTCCATCGAATGGACCTGTGTAATCAGCCTTTGTGCCTTGTTCTTTTCCTGAACGAACTTCAGCATGCTCATATGTTGCAAGAGTTACACCATCAACTGTTACTGCTGGGCCAATTTTCTTTAGCGCAGCAACAGAATCTGCTGTAGCAACGGCTTCGTAGAAGTCAACTTCCTTGTTAGCAAGTGCTTGGGCAGCAGCAGTTGGATCTGGAATAGTTGTAAATACAACTTTTTCAATTCCACTTGTTGGCTGTCCTGAATTGTAATTTGGATTGAGCTTCATAGTAACGCGCTGATCCTTGACAATTGTGTCAACAATATATGCACCGTTAGAGATGAGAAGCAAAGGATTTGTCTTTGAATCAACGCTTGTCACGTTGTAATCCTGGGACCAAATCTTTCCAATCTTGCTAAGGAGGGCAGTGTCCTTTGAGTTATAAGCATTGAGGAACTTGCTCTTGAGAGCAACATTGTGTGCAGGAGTTCCTAGCTTCTTCTCGCCCATTGCCATTGCAACAAGTGCGTGAACTGGAGCTGGTCCTGGACCTGCAATCTCCCAGTCTGGGAAGTACTTGCTGTATGTCAAAACAACTGACATACGATCTGGTGCAATCGATACATCCTTGATCAACTTAGAGTAAGAGCCACCGTATCCGAGTGAATCGAATGCTGGCTTCTTATCCTCGGATGATGGATCGCCAAGTCCTGCAGCGATTGAGTATGCATCTGAGCTAAGGACGTGGCTTAGAAGTAGATCCACACCAGTAATTGGTGTGCCATCTGACCATAGACGTCCCTTATTGACTGTGTACTTAACCTTGAAAGTAGGTGTCTTGCTCATGATCTTGTATGAACCAAAAACTGTATTGCGTACAAGTTCTGGCTTTTCGTTGTAATAGTTGAAGCCAGCACCACTGAGGTATGCAACGTTGCCGTTGAGTACCAAGTTGGTATCTGGTGTTGAAGCATTCAGTGATGTGAAGACGTTACTGTCTACGATCACA
>WLDA01000142.1 GCA_009705025.1 Actinomycetota bacterium
CCGACCTTGCCGTAATCAATATTGATGATTCATATGGTAAAAAATTGCAAGAAAGAACAGAGCTACCAGTAATTACGCTTTCACGAACAAATACAGAAGCAGACTGGCATTACAGCGATATTAGTAGCGAATACTACGGAGCTCATATTGCAATACGCGGATCAGGTGGCATTCTCATCGAGGGCAAAGTAAATCTCCATGGTGGTTATAACTATGACAATCTATTAATGGCTGTTGCAATCGCTGTTGAAAGCGGAATCGACTCTATTGATATCGCTTCCCTCTTACCAAAGCTTCGCGGCGCATCTGGTCGTCTCGAATCAGTTGTACTCGGACAAAAATTCGCTGCTTTTGTTGATTATGCGCATTCACCAGATGCAGTTGCTCGCGTTCTAGAAACAGCTCGCGAATTGAGCATGGGACGCGTTATCGGAGTATTGGGTTGCGGAGGCGACAGAGATCGCACTAAAAGATCTGCAATGGGACGCGCACTCAAAGAAGGTAGCGATGTCGCCATTTTTACAAGCGATAATCCACGATCAGAGAGTGCTGAAGAAATTCTCAAAGAGATGACTACTGGTATCGAAACAGCAAGTGTCATAACTGATCGCGCACAAGCCATTAGAAGCGCAGTGAATGAGGCAGGGGATGGCGATGTTGTCATAATTCTCGGTAAGGGGCACGAGACGGGTCAAGATATTGCAGGAGTAGTTCACCCTTTTGATGATCGTATTGAGTTAGCGAAAGCTATTGAGGAAAAGAAATGATTCCTCTAAGTGCGCTAGAAATATCAGAAATTGTAAATGGAAAATTACACGGTGAATCTAATGTCATTGTGAGCATGCCTGCAGTTTTTGATTCACGTGAAGCTAAGCAAGGCTCTCTCTTCCTAGCCCTTGTTGGAGATAATCAAGATGGTCATGATTATGTCGATGCAGCCTTGAGCAATGGAGCAGTCCTAACTTTTGCAACTCGTACGGTCAAGGGGAATCACGTAGTAGTAAGTGATGTAATTGAAGCCGTTTCACTTCTTGCTCAATATGTGCGATCACAGTTATCTACTATGAAAGTTATAGGAATAACTGGATCCCAGGGTAAGACAAGTACTAAAGATTTATTACGTTCAATTTGTTCAACATCAGGAAGAACAGTGGCACCAGTTGCCTCCTTCAATAATGAATTAGGAGTGCCGCTAACCCTTCTTCAATGTGATGAGAAAACACAATATTGTATTATTGAAATGGGTGCGCGTCACAAAGGAGATATCGCAAAACTTTGTTCGGTGGTCAAGCCCGATATCGGAGTAGTTCTACGCGTTGGAAATGCTCATATTGGCGAATTTGGATCACAAGAAGCTATTGCACAGACTAAATCAGAACTGATTCAATCACTCGATAAAGATGGAATTGCAATTCTAGGAAGTTACGACAAATTCACTATTGCAATGAAGAGCTTACATAAAGGTAAGACGTTCACATTTGGCGAGAATCAAAACGATGATGTCAGGGCAGCCGACATTGAAATTCGAGAAGGACGTGCGCATTTTGATCTCGTGACGCCACAGGGAAGAGATGCTGTTGGTTTGCGACTTATTGGAGTCCACCATGTATCAAATGCATTAGCTGCCGCAGCAGTTGCAACTGCACTTGGAATTGCTATTGAGGTAATTGCAGGTGCATTATCGACTGCAGAGATTGCCAGTAAATGGCGAATGGAATTGCACGAACTCGATGGAATCATGCTTATCAATGATTCGTATAACGCTAATCCAGAATCAATGACAGCAGCACTTCGTACTCTTCTCCTCTTCGCGCAAGAACGTGGGGGCGAATCATGGGCATTTATCGGAAAAATGCATGAACTCGGCGAGTCATCAGCCTCTCATCATCGAGATATTGGCACCCTTGCCCAAGAGATCGGGATTGATCACTGTGTTGCCATAGCAACTCCAGAATATGCGCCAGTGAGTGGAGGGGATGCGTCGATGGCCTTCCATAATTTAGGCACAATTGAAGAGGCAATCAAATTCTCATCACATATAAATAAAGGTGATGTCGTACTTGTCAAAGCCTCTCGAGCAGAACATTTTGAATTGCTTTCAGATGGAATTGAGAAGGCTTGGAAAGAGCGAGCAGGTGAAAACGAATGAGACAAATTCTAATTAGTGGGGCATTGTCGTTAATTTTTGCTCTTCTTGGCACTCCGATGCTCATCCGCATCTTGGCTAAAAAAGGTTACGGACAAATAATTCGAGATGATGGACCAAGTAGCCATCACACAAAGCGCGGTACTCCAACTATGGGCGGAATTATTATTATTTTCGCTGCACTCTTTGGTTACCTCGGTTCACACCTAATAACTCAAAATAGTATTACTACATCTGCAGTTTTGGTTTTTGGATTAGTTATCTCATTAGGTTTTGTCGGATTCCTTGATGACTGGCTTAAAGTTTCGCGACAAAAGTCCCTTGGTTTGACCGGTAAGCAAAAATTATTTGGTCAAGCACTTTGCGCGGCAATATTTGGTTACTTAGGAATTAGATTCGCTGATGCTGATGGATTGACGCCGATATCTCTTTACCTTTCTGGAGTGCGAGAAACATCCTTCAAACTTGGAGCAGTAGTTGTTATTTTGTGGGTAGTGCTCATGGTGCTAGCAACAAGTAATGGCGTAAATCTCACCGATGGACTAGATGGACTTGCTACCGGTGCTTCAGTTATGACTTTTCTTGCCTTTCTACTCATTGGAGTTTGGGAATTCGGTCAGAGCTGCGCAATCACTGCAACGTCTGGTTGTTATCAAGTTCGCGACCCACTCGATATGGCTGTATTTGCTGCAGGCTTTGCTGCTTCGTGTACTGGCTTTCTATGGTGGAATGCATCACCTGCTCGTATTTTTATGGGCGATACAGGATCGCTTGCTCTCGGTGGTGCACTTGCAGGACTTGCAACAACGCTTCGTGTAGAACTTTTGCTACTCCCTCTTGGTGGGCTCTTCGTGATCATTACATTTTCGGTCATTATTCAAACTCTTTATTTCAAAGCAACTGGCGGTAAGAGA
>WLDA01000143.1 GCA_009705025.1 Actinomycetota bacterium
CGAGTTGTTGCAGTAATTTGGCCATTCAAAAATTTGAAAATTATTAGCGGTTTCAATTCCCTCAAGTAGTCTGTAATGAAAGTTATTGAGCAACTTCTCATAGATGCAGGTATTTCACCTATTGCAGGAGTTGATGAGGCTGGTCGTGGCGCTTGTGCAGGTCCACTCGTTATCGCAAGTGTTATTTTGAATGACCCCTTTGCGGTCGAATTAGCACCAGTTCGTGATTCAAAAGAGATTCCAGAAAATAAACGTGATGCCATTTATGAATTGATTATGGAAATCGCTGCATCGGTAAGTGTGATTATTGTTCCCGCTAAAGAAGTTGATGCACGCGGAGTTCATGCAGCAAACCTGGATGGAATGCGCAGAGCAGTTCAAGGTTTAGATCAAGTGCCCGCCTACGTGCTAACGGATGGCTACGCTATTGAAGGACTTGGTCTACCAAATTTGGCAGTCTGGAAAGGTGATCAAGTTGTAGTGTCGATTAGCGCTGCATCCATAATTGCCAAAGTAACCAGGGATCGAATTATGCGAGAGATGGATAAAGAATTTCCTTTGTATGGTCTAGCTGGTCATAAGGGATATATCACTGCAGCACATACGAAAGCACTCAATGAACATGGTCCGATTATTGAGCATCGCCGTTCTTTTGCAAATATTGCCGCTCTTATCAACAAAGGCTAATACCCACATATTTTTCTTTTAGTCGTTATCGCGATTAGAGAAATTCTAATCTGCTCCTCTTATGCCGATAGAAGAGAAGAATTCAAAGAGTAAAAATAACAAACTTACTGGAGCATTCGGTGAGGAAATTGTCACCAGATTTCTTATCCAGCGCGGTTATGAAATTATTGAGAAGAATTGGCGAATCCGTGAAGGCGAAATTGATATCGTCGCATTGGCTCCCAATGGAATCTTTACTTTTGTGGAAGTAAAGACACGTAGATCCCTTGCCTTTGGCCACCCTTTGGAAGCTATCAATAATGAGAAAGCACATCGACTTCAACGCTTGGCGCTTGCTTGGCTTGTTACACACAAATGTTTTGGCTGTGAGTATCAAATAGATTGCGCTGCCGTACTAATTGCTGAAGACCTAACTCATACGATTGAATATAGAGCAAATCTTTTATGAGTCTTGCCTCAACTTTGGCGGTTTCGCTACAAGGAATTTCGGGCAACGTAGTCACAGTCGAAGTCGACATTGCTGATGGAATACCTTCTTACACACTTTTAGGGCTGCCCGATACCGCACTTTCTGAATCCCGAGATCGAATACGTGCAGCACTTGTAAATTGCGGGGAGGTCTGGCCGCATCGCAAAGTAACTGTTTCGCTATCCCCGGCATGGTTACCTAAAAGTGGTTCAAGTTTCGACTTAGCAATCTGTATCGCTATTGTCAGTGCAACTATTGAATTGCCGGAAGAACGACAAAGTAATTTGATATTTTTAGGTGAACTTGCACTCGATGGCGCTCTGCGATCAGTTCGAGGTGTTTTGCCTTCACTCATCGCTGCATATGAATCTGGGTATACAACCGCAGTAGTTCCTCTAGCTAATGCTCAAGAGGCTGCACTAATGACGCGGATGAATATTATTGCGATGCCACATCTTCGCGATGTCTTGCATTGGATGCGCACCGGTGAGCGAAGCGAGACCATAGAAATAGATTTGCAATGGCAGGAGAGCTCTCCATTGTTAGATTTTTGCGATGTTGCTGGACAACCTCAAGGTCGAATTGCAGCCGAGATAGCAGCGACAGGAGGCCATCATTTATTACTAATTGGTCCACCAGGTGCTGGAAAAACAATGATTGCTGAACGCATTCCAACAATCATGCCTGCACTTCGGTTAGCGCAAGCGTTAGAAGTGACATCAGTACATTCAATTGCGGGATCACTTACAGATCGATCTCCACTTTCACTCGTTGCACCAATTGTCGCTCCACATCACACAGCTACACGAATCGCAATGGTTGGTGGTGGCGCACATGCAATCAAGCCAGGTGCATGCTCACTGGCACATCATGGTGTTCTCTTTATTGACGAAGCACCAGAGTGTGGAAATGGAGTTCTGGATTCACTGCGACAACCATTGGAATCTGGAACAATCACGATTGCTCGCAATAGTGGAAATCTAACGTTGCCCGCGCGATTTCTATTAGTTCTGGCGGCAAATCCTTGTCCTTGTGGCAAGTTTTCAGGTCGAGGGCTTTCATGTACATGCACTTCTGTTCAAGTCCGTCGATATCTCGGGAAGTTATCCGGGCCTCTCTTAGATCGTATTGATCTGAAAGTTCATATCGATCCAGTAGGTCGCGTTGATATGGCGCGAGATTCTTTAGGGGAATCAAGTGCTGTAATCCGTGAGCGAGTTATAGCTGCGCGAGCAATCGCAGCAGCTCGTTTTGAAGGATTGCCCTGGCAACTCAATTCACAAATCCCCACTCGTGCGCTCAGAACAACCTTTCAATTAGAGCGTGATGCAATGAATTTTTTACATGATGAATTAGATAGAGAACGCATTACTGCTCGCGGACTTCATAAAATTTCTAGAGTTGCATGGACACTTGCTGATCTTTCGGGTCATTCCAGACCGAATCGCAGTGATGTAGAACAGGCATATCAATTGCGCGAAGGCAGTCAGAGTTGAACGAGAGAGAAGCAAGAGCAATTCTTTTCGCCTCCATAGAAGGGGGCTCAACTTTTTGGTCTGGAGAAATCTTTCGTACAAGTGCTTTGGCAGTTTACGAAAGAGTAATCGCAGGAAGTTTTGATCCAGTCAAGTATGAAAAAGTCATCCAAAAGATTAGAAGTGCAAATCCGATGGAAATTTTAGAAAAAATCGAAGCCGCACATATTCAATTTCTCACACCAGAAGATGAGGATTGGCCACATCAGATAGATGATCTAGTTGCCCCTCCTATCGCACTCACAGTTAAAGGAAATACCAGTACCTTCACCATCCCATCACTTGCAATTGTGGGTACAAGAAACCCAACACCATATGGAATGCGAATAGCTAGTGATTTTGCCGCAG
>WLDA01000144.1 GCA_009705025.1 Actinomycetota bacterium
GCCGATGACATTAGTGTTGCCTTTCAGTTAGAGGTTTGGAAAATTACTTGACGGAGCCTGCGTTGATGCCGCCCTGCCAGTACTTCTGTAAGAAGATGAAGGAAATAATGAGCGGAATAACTGCAACGAGAGATCCAGTAATAACGAGGTTGAAGAGAATAGAGTTTCCGCCTTCTTGTGATGCTTGCGCAAACCACGAAGTTAGGCCAACAGTAAGTGGGTAGTACTTATTTTCACTGAGCATTACAAGTGGTAGGAAGTAATTATTCCAACTTGATACGAGTGAGAAGAGAAAAACAGTAACGAGTGCGGGGCGCAACATTGGTAAAACAATTTGCCAATAGATGCGGAACTCCCCCGCGCGATCGATACGCGCCGCTTGTAAAATCTCATCCGGAATTGATTCTTGAACGAAGACTCGAATCAAAAAAACTCCAAAAGGGCTCAGCATCGAAGGCAGAATGACTGACCACGGTGTATTTACAAGATTTATCTTTGAAAGCATGAGATACGAAGGCATTACTAGTGCTGTCGCTGGCACCATAACCATTGCAAGAATTCCAGCTTCAAGAATTGATCGCCCTCTAAAATTGAAGCGGGCTAATGAATAACCAGCCATCGACGAAATTAGAGTTGCACCTATTGCTGATGCGAGAGAATAAACAATTGTGTTGCGAAACCATGTGAGATAGAGGCCGCCATCTTGGGTCATCAATCCCTTGATATTGTCCATGAGGTGCCATTCGTTACCAAACCACAAAGAGAAAGTACTAAAGAGTTGGGTGTTATCTTTTGTCGAGTTCACAACCACCCAAACAATTGGCACTAAGAAGTATCCAATTGCCAAAATCATTGCAAGATTGGCAGTCGAGCTACGTGGAGCCAAATAGCCAGTCTTCTTTGGACTTCTAGTTAGGACGCTCATTCGACTCGCCCCTTTCTGCGTGTGAGGCCTAAGACGATTGCAGTCACCACGAATACAACGATTGCCAATGTAAATGAAACTGCGGCTGCGTAATTGAACTGTGACTGCGCAAAGGCCAAGTTGAACGAGTAAATATTTGGGGTGTAGCCGTTGTTCACCGCATTTGTGTAACGGGCCAAGATACGAGGCTCAGTAAATATCTGCATCGTGCCAATAATTGCAAAGATTGTGGTGAGCAAGATTGCATTCTTGATTGCTGGAATCTTTACGCGGATTGCAATTTGAACCTGTGTAGCGCCATCAACAATGGCTGCTTCATAGACTTCGCGTGACAAGCCTTGCAGCGCAGAATAAATAATGATCATGTTGTAACCGGTCCATGCCCAGGTCACGATGTTAGAGATTGAATAAATGAAAACTTTGAGTGAGAAAAAGTTAAAATCTTTTGCACCCAGCGATTCGGCAATACCAACAAATGGCCCGAACGATTCACTGTAGAGAAAACCCCACATAAGAGCTGCAACAACGCCTGGAACGGCGTATGGCATAAATGCGATGAGGCGAAACATGCGAGAAAGGCGTGTGTTGATTACATCAATTACTAGTGCACCGACTGTAGATAGGAAAAGCATGATTGGAATTTGAATAAGACCAAAGATAAATACGCGCTTTACGCCTTCAATAAAGATTGGGTCTGTCAAAGAGAATTTGTAGTTTTCAATCCCTACAAACTCTTGACCGCCAACGAGTGTGTCAGCTTGAGTACTGAGGTAAAGGGCGTAACCCAAAGGAGCAATAAGAAATGCAATTACGACTATAAGGAATGGGATCATAAAGAGCCATCCAGTTAACGATTGTCGTAATTTCATTTCTAATCTCCAATTTCATAAATTCAGAAAATAAAAATTTATTTGTGGCGCCCCATCCCAAATGGTTTGAGGCGCCACAAACAAATGACTTACAAGTTATGCAGTTACTTTGAAGCCTTGCTTCTTAGCGTATGCAACAACCTTTGCTTGTACTGTATCGAGAACAGCACTCCACTGTGTTTTTCCAGAAATGGCAAGAGTTGTTTCATCTGCCATCGTGGCGTACACGAAGTCTTGGAATGGTGTCCACTCGAAAGGTCCTAGCTTCTGTGAAGCATGGATATATGTTGGGTTGACCTTTGCATCTCCAAAGATCTTGTATGTGTAGTTAGCAAACTCAGGGTTTGATTCAACCTTTGTTACTAGTGGATACAAGAATGCGGAGTTTAGTCCGATATCCCATGCTGATCCCTTAGTAATTTTGTTCTGAGTTGGATAGAGCTCCATTGCAACCTTTGTTGCAAGTGCAGGCTGCTTGGTCTGGTTCATAACTGTAAAGCTTGAACCGCCCCAATCGCCGTGAACATCTGCTCCTGCAGTCCACTGTGGTGTTGGAGCAACTGCCCAGTCACCAATGGTGTCTTTTAGTTGACCTGAAAGGTAACCAGGTGTCCAACCAGCAGCAACCCATGTCCAGTACTTACCTGTGTCATAGCCCTTGCCAGTATCTGTTGCCCAGAATGACTTGTCATCTGCAAGCTTGTTAGTTACTAGGTCGCCCCAGAAATTAATAACTTTCTTACATGAAGCTTGGTTGAGTTTAATTCCAACGTTTGCCTTTGACTTTGTCATGTTGTACTTATAAGGAGTACATCCACCTTGCCACATAAGACCTGTAGCCCAACCTGAGTCATTGCCATATGTACCAATGAACTGATCTGGGTTTACTTTCTTAATTGCAACTGCAGCTTCTTTGTACTCTGCCCAAGTTGTAGGAACCTTGATGTTGTTCTTTGTAAAGAGATCCTTGCGATACAACATTGCCATTGGTCCACCGTCAACAGGAATTGCATTGACCTTTGTACCGCTGGTTGATTGTGCCCATGCCCATGCTGCGTAACGGCCATCCTTATTTGATGCGCCGTACTTACCCATGTCCACGAATGGATCAAGGATTGCAAATGTTGGGAGAGTCTGGAATTCGATCATTGCTACGTCAGGGCTACCCTTTTTAGCTTTGATACAAGTCTTTAGCTTTGTGTATTCATCTCCGCCTGCTCC
>WLDA01000145.1 GCA_009705025.1 Actinomycetota bacterium
AATATGAGCTCCGTAGTATTCGCTACTAATATCGCTGTAATGCCAGTCTGCTTCTGTATTTGTTCGTGAAAGCGTAATTACTGGTAGCTCTGTTCTTTCTTGCAATTTTTTACCATATGAATCATCAATATTGATTACGGCAAGGTCGGCATATTCGAAAGTAAACAGAGCGGATTTAGCTTCAAAGTATTTATCCATTGTCTTATGAAAATCGAGATGATCTTGAGATAGATTTGTAAAACCAACAACTGCAAAATGGCTACCTCTTATACGATCCAGTGCAATTGCATGGCTTGAAACCTCCATTACAAGATTACGCATATGTCGCTCACGCATCACCGCAGCAAGTGATTGGAGTTCACTGCTTTCTGGAGTAGTTCTCTTACTAATAAGAACCTCACTACCAATGCGCGTCTCAATCGTTCCAATCAATCCACTTTCGCGTCCCGCAAGTGACATTATTTGGTGCAAAATAGTTGTAACAGTAGTTTTTCCATTTGTTCCAGTAATTCCCACGCTGTATAGGTCGCGCATAGGTTCGTTATGGAACCAAGCACTAAGCACCCCAGCACTTCGTCGCGGGTTATTTGTTATGAGAACCGGTACCCCAGAAATAAGCGCAGCCCCAGCAGTATCTGTGAGGACCGCCTTGGCACCTCTTTGAATTGCATCTGGGGCAAATTGTGCACCGTGCGTTTTTTCTCCAGCAAGGGCAATAAATATATCGCCTTCTTCTACATCGTTACTTGACTGAGAAATTCCCGTAATACGAATCTCATTCATTTCAGAGATATCAATATTTGAATGTGCAGAAATTACTTTAGATATTTCATCAAGAGATTTACTCTGATTTGATATCGGCCTAAGCATTACTGTTTCACCGCATCTTTCTTGATGCGTGCATTTAGTTCTCTTTCATTGAGTGGTACAGGAATTACTTTTGTACCAGTTGGTGATACATGCTCACTCTTGAGAGCAAAAGACATGACATCTTTGAATACTGGTCCACCGAGAGCGCCGCCCCAGTGAAGGCCTTTTGGATCTTGAATTGTGACGCTGATGACGAATCGTGGTTTGTCTGCCGGTGCGAATCCAATAAATGAGGCTGTATATCCACTGTAACAACTACATGCAGAGTTATATCGCATCGCTGTACCTGTCTTACCTGCAACGCGATATCCGGGTATGGCCGCAGTTGGAGCAGTTCCGTTTCCAGAGACAACACTTTCCATCATCACGCGCATTGCTTGGGCGGTTTGCGCACTAATCACTCTTTCGCTGGTGCGAGCGTTAGCTGGCGTGAAATGTCCACTTGAATCACTTGTTCCAGAAATTACTGTAGGTGATACTCGAACTCCATCATTAGCAATAGTTGCAAAAATACTTGTAGCTTGCATCGCTGTAAGTGAATATCCCTGACCAAAGGCAATAGTTGGTGCCGATGTGCCAGACCATTGTGCAACAGGAGCGAGGATTCCTCGGGATTCACCAGGTAAACCTGAACCAGTATTTACTCCAACTCCAAATTTGGTGAGATAGTCATAGAGCTTTTGATTCTCTAACTTTTCACCAATTTTGATTGAACCTGTGTTGCTTGATTCAGCAAGAATTCCAGAGACGGTCAATCTCTTCGTTGCATGCTTTTCATGGTCGTGGAAAACTTTGTCAGATCTCTTGAGAGAGTAAGGAACAGTTAGGACAGTATTTGGAGTTACTAATTTCTCTTCGATTGCAGCAGCTAAAGTCATTACTTTTCCAGTAGAACCAGGCTCATAAACATCTTGAACTGAAGGGTTACGCATCAATGAGAGTGAAACACCCTTGCGGTTATTTGGGTCAAATGTTGGAGCAGTTGCATGGGCAAGAATTTCACCTGTTTTTGGATCCATCACGATAACTGTTCCGCTCAATGCACCAGATTTTTTCACTGCATCACTTATAGCCTTAGATGCAACCCATTGAATGTCACGATCTATTGTCAATCGAATAGACGTTCCTGTTTTTGCAGGAACTATTTCTGATTGAGAGCCCGGAATCTCTGCTTTGTAACCATTATCGTAGGAATACCGACCATCGATTCCAGCAATGATTGAGTTTTTACTTGATTCAAGACCTGTTGCGCCAAAACCATCGTTGTTTACAAAGCCAATTAGTGAGGCAAGAAGTTTTCCCGACGGGTATTCACGTATGTATCCGCGCTCTGGAAAGAATCCCACGATTCGCTTACCAATCTCATTTTTACTCAGTGATGCGTTATATGCAGATGTAGCTTCGCTAAGTTTTTTCCATAGAGCTGGCTTAGCATTTCTATAAACCATGCTCCAGCGCTTTGTACCCGTAATGCTATTTGTGACTTCGGCAGTTGTTAGCCCAAGAATAGGTGCGACAAAGGCAGCCACTTTTGCAGGATCTGAAATGAGAGTTTGATCTACAACAATGCTGGTCGCTGCAACGCTTCGTGCGAATGGAGCTCCGTGAATATCAGTAATCTCTCCACGCGGTGCGGGTAATGTACGTGTGAGTGACATTTCATTGTTTGCACGATTTTGATAACTCGATGCTTGAACAGCTTGAATCTGAACTAAACGCAATCCAAAAGCCATGAGAAAGACAAGTGCTCCAATAATGAGCACTCTAATTCTCCCTTGAGCAAGTGAAAAATTACCCATTGAGTTTGACTCCGCCTTCGGAAGTTTGAGCATCTAGATTCAAGAAAATTGGAGAATCAGATGGGCGCATTCCAAGTGCATATGCCGAGTGAGCAAGTGCACTTGGTGATGAAGACTTTTCAATTGCGCGAGCAAGTGCTTCGCGTTGATCGCTGACTAGACGACTTTCAGCCTTGAGGCGAGTGAGTTCAAATGCATCTTGAGCAAGTAGGGTATTGATAACTAGCAAGAGCATGAAACCAGCGATTCCAACAGCAGAGATAAATATGGCAAAGAATTTTCTATCTGCTTGCTTGCTCTCAGAATCATTAGTAACAATTTTGAGTGCTAC
>WLDA01000015.1 GCA_009705025.1 Actinomycetota bacterium
AAAATCTAATGCCGATGAGTTGGCTCAAATAGATGGAGTTGGAACAACTATTGCTGAATCAATCATTGATTGGTTTAGTATCGATTGGCATCGGGAAATAATTCGTAAATGGAGCGCGGCAGGAGTTCGTGTTATCGCCGAAGAAGTTATCTCTTTACCGCAAACTTTAGCTGGGCTCACTTTTGTTGTAACAGGTGGTCTTGAGTCCTTCTCTCGTGATGGAATTTCAGAGACCATCGTTGCTCATGGTGGAAAATCGGCATCGGCTGTTTCAAAGAAGACTGATTATCTTTTAGTCGGCGCTGAACCTGGTTCAAAATTAGCTAAAGCAGAAGAATTAGGCATTCCCGTTATTGATGAGGCAAAATTCAAAGAACTACTAGCGGGCAAGGGGTAGTATTGCACCATGATTATTCGTGCATCTGAATCAGTTCGTGAACTTCCAGTGCCTGCTTATGCATTTGGAATTGGTGCATTCGCTGTATTTTCTTTGCTTCTTTATATAACACTGCGTTTCGACCGGGACTAATTTGTCTGCGGTAGGTATTTACGGAGGCACTTTCGACCCGATTCACCTGGGTCATCTTCATGTAATTACCCAATTACTCCAGCGCGAGATTGTTGATCGTTTACTGATCGTCCCTGCTGGCCAGCCCTTGCTTCGACCTGATTCTCCACAAGCAAGCGGTGCTCAAAGACGAGCAATGTGCCAATTAGCAATTGACTCACTTCCAGCAGATATTCGCTCACGAGTTGAAGTAAATCCAATTGAAATATTGCGTGAAGGTCCAAGTTACGCCATCGATACAGTTGATGCGGTAGCCGCTACCTATCCAGATTCTCAAATCATTTTATTTGTAGGTTCAGATGCTTTTGCCAATATCGATAAATGGCATAGAGTGGAAGAGCTCAAGAACAAATGTAGAATCATCGTTATCGAACGACCAGGTTATTCTTTCGAAGGTTTGGACATATCTGCTTTAGATATTTCTGCAACACAGATTCGTGAAGGATCAAGTAATCAGATTCCGCAATCTGTTGCTCACTATATAAAGGAGAATGGCCTCTATGCCAGCGCAAAGTAAAACTATTAAAATCACTCAAGTTGCCGCGCACGCTGTAATTGAAAAACTAGCAACAGATGTCATCGCTATCGATCTATCGGACCAATTAGTTCTGAGTGAGATATTTCTGATTGCTACGGGCCAAAATGTTGCTCAAGTCGACGCAATTGCCGATGAAGTAGAACGCAAGATGGCAGAAATTGGCGAGAAGCCTGCGCGTCGCGAACATGGCGCTGAATGGATTCTTCTTGATTATTCAGATCTCGTTGTACATATTCAAAGCAGCGAATTACGCCGTTATTACATGTTGGATAAATTGTGGAACGATTGTCCAATGATTGAATTAGATGCAGTAAAGGCTGCCGCACTCCATGGACGGTAATCGTGTACTCCTGTGGCGTCATGGCCAAACTGATTGGAATGTAGTCAATAGATTTCAAGGTCATTCTGATATCCCGCTCAACAATGTGGGTCAATATCAAGTAAAGCATGCGGCAGAAATTTTGGCAGGAATGAATCCAACTGCAATTATTTCTAGTGATTTACAACGTGCGAAATTTACAGCTCAAGCACTCGCTGACCTAACAGGTCTGCAAGTTTCGATTGATGAGAACTTACGCGAAACAAATGGTGGGCTTTGGGAAGGTAAGACTGGAAAAGAGAATCGCGAGGAAGATTTTCAAAACTTTATTCGCTGGATTGATGGCGAAGATAACCCTGCAGGAACAACAGGGGAGAAGCGAAGCGAAGTTGCAGCACGTGCAGTTGGTGCGATAAACAAGGCTCTCGAAGGAAAAACAAATCAATTATTAGTTGTAGCAACACACGGTGGTACAGCACGTTGCGTATTAGGAGATTTGCTCAAACTTCCACTTAGCCATTGGGGAGTTATTGGCGGATTATCAAATGCATCGTGGTCAATCTTGCAACGCAATCCTCGTCAATGGAATTTGATTGAACACAATGCTGGATCAATTCCAGAGCCTGTATATGGTGAAGAGAGTGGCGCTTCTCCCGAATAGTGCCATTCTAAAATTACGGTAGGTTTACCTTCTCGTAAGTACGGGGCTATAGCGCAGCTGGTAGCGCACCTGCATGGCATGCAGGGGGTCAGGGGTTCAAATCCCCTTAGCTCCACATGGCAGATGTAACAACAATTCCTCGCGGATGGAACGCGATAAATATTCCAGACCAAACTGGTAAGAAATTTATTATTACTGGTGGAACAAGTGGACTCGGAAAAGAGACTGCTCGTGAACTTATTCGCAAAGGTGCCCAGGTCACTATTACTGCGCGTGATGAGCGTAAGGGCGAAGCAACTGTTGTCGAATTAGGGAAAGAGCGAGTCTCTTTTTCAATACTTGATCTCACATCACTGAAATCGGTCCGTACATTTGCGACATCGATTACTCAAGATTTTGATGTTCTCATTCTCAATGCTGGAATTATGGCGACACCGCTAAAGACAACTGAAGATGGTTTTGAATTACAACTCGGAACAAATCACCTAGGACATTTCGCACTTGCTGGTCTATTGAAAAATAAAGTTCAAGAGCGCATTGTTAGCGTTGCTAGCCAAGCACACCGCCTTGGAAATTTTGGAGATGGTTCCAAGGAAACAATTAGAGATCGAGCACTAGCAAAAGGTGAATACAAGCCTTGGGGTGCATATGGTGCGAGCAAGTTAGCAAACTTACTTTTCACAAATGAATTACAGCGCCGTGCAATAAAGAATGATTGGAAGTTCTCCGCATATGCAGCCCACCCTGGATGGTCTGCAACAAATCTGCAAAATGTTTCACCACAAATGCGCGGTGCCTCTTTAGAATCTCGAGTTACTGGCGGTATGAATTCTCTCTTTGCTCAATCCGCATCTCGAGGCGCACTCCCAACGCTATGTGCTGCAACATATCCGGATTTAGTAGGAGCTTCATATATTGGACCAGATGGCTTGATGGAGATGCGCGGATTTCCAAAACTAACCCGTGGGACATCACTTGCTTATGATCAATTACTTGCTGCGAATTTATGGTCAGTAAGTGAAGAACTAACTGGCATAACCTGGGCATAAAGCCCGATAAACTCACCTCATGTCCACATCGCAAGGCAACGAAGAGCGCGAACATGCTGCCTACGACTTTGCCTATGTGCAAGAAAAGTGGCTACCTGTTTGGGATGAACTCACTCCCTTCAAATCAGGCCGAGCGGATGATGCTCGTCCAAAGAAATATGTCTTGGATATGTTTCCTTATCCATCAGGTGATTTACATATGGGCCATGCAGAGGCATATGCACTTGGCGATGTAATTGCACGTTACTGGGTTCAAAAAGGTTTCAACGTCATGCACCCAATCGGTTGGGATGCATTTGGTCTTCCTGCAGAAAATGCTGCGATAAAGCGAAATGAAGATCCGCGCATTTGGACATATGAAAATATTGCAACGCAGAAAGCTTCTATGCGACGTTATGCATGTTCATTCGATTGGGATCGCGTATTCAATACCTGCGATCCGGAGTATTACCGCTGGAATCAATGGTTATTCCTCAAACTTCATGAACGTGGTTTGGCATACCGTAAAGATTCTGCAGTCAACTGGTGTCCTGGATGTCAGACTGTTCTTGCTAACGAGCAGGTAGTTGCAGGCTTATGTGAGCGCTGCGATAGCGCTGTAACAAAGAAGAAATTGAATCAGTGGTATTTCAAGATCACAGATTATGCAGATCGCTTACTCGATGACATGCAACAACTTGAAGGGCTCTGGCCTGACAAAGTTCTCACAATGCAGCGCAACTGGATTGGCCGCTCAACTGGCGCTAATGTGCAATTCGTTATCGAAGGTCGCAAGGAACCAATCTCCATTTACACAACACGTCCCGATACTTTGTACGGCGCAACATTTATGGTTGTTGCAGCGGATTCAGAACTTGCTGCCGAACTTGCCGCAGGTACAACTGCAGAAAAGGATTTCAAGGCATATGTCGAAAAGATTAAGGCAGATAGCGATATTGATCGCCTTGCAACAGATCGCCCAAAGAGTGGTGTCTTCTTAGAACGTTATGCAATCAATCCCGTCAACGGTGAAAAACTTCAAATTTGGGCAAGTGATTATGTGCTTGCAGATTATGGAACCGGTGCGATCATGGCCGTTCCAGCACATGATCAACGTGACTTAGATTTTGCGCGCGCGATGAAATTGCCGGTCCGCGTTGTTGTTGAAACTGGCGAAGAAGATCCAAGCGAAACAGGTATTGCAACTGTTGGAGATGGCACAGTCATAAATTCTGGTTCGCTCAGCGGCTTGAATAAGGCTGATGCAATTGCTGCAATCAATGCCCAGCTTGAAAAAGATGGTCTTGGTAAATCAGCACGAAACTATCGCTTGCGTGACTGGTTAGTTTCACGCCAGCGTTATTGGGGCACACCAATTCCGATTATTCATTGTGAAAAATGTGGCGAAGTTGGAGTTCCAGAGAACCAACTTCCACTTACGCTTCCCGATGCAGCAGGTCTTGATCTAAAACCAAAGGGAACATCACCACTCGGGGCTGCAACTGCATGGGTGAATGTGAAATGCCCTAAGTGCGGCGCCGATGCAAAGCGCGATACAGACACAATGGATACATTCGTAGATTCATCATGGTATTTCTTACGTTATCCATCGTCGACAAATAATGATGAACCTTTCGCTCGCAAAGATATTGATACATGGTTACCAGTTGATCAATACGTGGGTGGCGTAACACATGCGATCTTGCACTTGCTCTACAGCCGCTTCTTCACAAAAGTACTTGGTGATATGGGCATGCTCTCATTCAATGAACCATTTACTCGTTTGCTCAACCAGGGAATGGTTGTCATGGATGGCTCTGCGATGTCGAAGAGCCGTGGAAATTTAGTCCGTCTCTCTGATGAGTTAGCTCATCACGGCGTCGATGCAATTCGCTTATCGATGGTCTTTGCTGGTCCGCCAGAAGATGATGTTGATTGGTCTGATGTTTCACCATCGGGTTCTGTGAAGTTTTTGACACGTGCGTGGCGCTTATCAGGAGATATCACGAGTGCACCTGGTGTTGATTTCACTATGGGTGATGTGACATTGCGCAAAGCAACTCATAAAGCGCTCAACGATGCCGGTATTGCGGTAGAAACTTTTAGATTCAACGTTGCTATTGCTCGTGTGATGGAACTTGTAAATGCAACGCGTAAAGCAATTGATTCAGGGTGCGGCCCAGCCGATCCTGCAACTCGCGAAGCGGTTGAAGCAATTGCAATCATGCTCTCACTCGTTGCTCCATACACATCGGAAGAAATGTGGGAGCGCTTAGGTCACAAACCAGCAGTAGCACTTGCTGGCTGGCCAACTGTTGATCCATCACTTCTTGTTGATGAAAGTGTTGTAGCTATCATCCAAATCAACGGCAAAATCAAAGAGCGCATTGAAGTTTCACCATCAATATCTGATGCTGATCTAGAAAAACAGGCGATGGATCACCCTGTCATTGTTGAAGCGCTCAAAGGTGCCACTGTTCTCAAAGTTATTGCTCGCGCACCAAAGCTCGTCAATATCGTTATCAACAGCTAGTAACTCTTTACACCTCGCGTGATTTCTCGGAGACGAGAATCCGCCAATGGAAAAAATCAAAGATCTTTGGGAACGAATCAATTATTGGTGGCACGACCTTGCTTATAGCGATATTCAAAAGCGCGCATTACTCATTATGGGTGTGGGATTACTCGTACTTTCTTCATTTGTCGTCTTTCGAGGTAGCAGTAAAGAAGTAATTGCGGCGCCATTAATTCCGATTGAGGTTTCAATACCTGAAGTTACTGTTGATGTTGCAGGGGCTGTAAATAATCCAGGCGTTTATTCATTACCGGCGCAATCACGTGTCATTGATGCATTGCGTGCTGCGGGAAATAGCGTTACTGGCTCAGACCTAAGTGATCTTAATCTGGCAAGAGTCGTAAAAGATGGAGAACAGATATATGTAAATCCAACAGTGCGCAGTGCCAATGGAAAACGAATAATCAAAAAGATTATTCCTCGAGGTCCAATAAATATAAATAGAGCAACTGCACGTGAATTTGATTCTCTTGTTGGCATAGGGCCAGTTATCGCTAAAAGAATTGTGGAATACCGCCGAGTCAACGGCCCATTTATGACTATAGAAGATCTTGAAAAAGTTTCTGGGATTGGTAGTGCGAAATTCGAAGAGCTCAAGAGCAAAATCAGCGTGTAGTTGATTATCGCGCTCTAGTAATAGGTGGAGCCATATGGGTTGGCGCACTTACACAAAGTGCCCTTGCTCCATGGCGAATCGCGCTAGTTTCACTATTACTTGTTCTCTTTGCTCTTATTAGTCACAAGGTGCGTCTCATAGTTGTTGTAACGGCGCTATTAGTTGGATCGGCAACAATGTCGCTGCGTCAACAATCACTTGAAAATTCATCTATTCGCCAATACAACGGTTCGACAATTGAACTCATGGCACAAGTCGTTACAGATCCAACAAAGAGTGCTCGAAAAGTTTATGGATCAACATTTTCCCCGCAGAACTACACATTTCTGGCTCGAGCAATACATATCGAAGGATCGCTCGGAATATTTGATTTACGAATCCCTGTTCGAATCATCACGCAGGACTCACATAGTTATTCATTATTGCCAGGACAAACCTTTAGTGCACGGGCACGCATAATCAGAAGCGATGAGGCACGAGTTGCAGTCCTTGCATTATTGCAAGGCGACATATCAATTATTACGCCCGCATCACGGTGGTCGAAAGGACTTGGAAGCATTAGAACGGGTCTTCGCAACATAAGTGGCACAGGCGATGCCGGCGCTCTGATTCCTGGAATGGTTCTTGGTGATACATCAAAGCAGAGTGCGCAATTCAAAGAATCAATGAAGAGGTCAGGCCTTACTCACTTGGTTGCAGTAAGTGGCGCCAACTTTGCAATTGTTTCAGGATTTGTTCTTTGGCTCATGCAATTCTTAGTTCGAAAGCTTAGATTCAGACTTGGAATAACAGCGCTCATCCTCCTCGCCTTTATTGCATTAGTCCGTCCATCACCATCGGTACTGCGCGCTGCGGCAATGGCATCCGTTTTATTACTTGCACAAGGAACAGGTCGAGCACGAGATTCACTTCCTGCACTTGGATTTGCAATAGGCGCTGTCGTAATCGCAGATCCATGGCAGAGCCGCGATGCAGGTTTTGGGCTATCCGTTTTAGCAACAGGTGGACTCTTACTCTTTGCTCCAAAGATTATTTCGTATCTCTCCAGATTCGTTCCTAAGGTTTTCGCTGAAGCTCTTGCCCCGTCAATTGCTGCAACGCTTTTTTGTTCACCAATTCTTGTTGCACTCTCTGGCTACATCTCACCAATATCCGTTATCGCCAATTTGTTAGCAGCTCCCGTTGTTGCACCAATTACGATTCTGGGTTTTATAGCAGCGCTTCTCACGCCAGTTGCTCCATTTATTAGTCACATCCTGATTTTCATTATTCGATTTCCAGCGGGATTTATCGGTTTAGTTGCCCAACGTGCCTCGCATTTTCCAGTTCTATCACTTGGTGTTGGTATGCAGGGAACTTTTCGAATTCTTCTTATCATCGCAATTGCGCTTTCGATGCGCCTATTCCTCAAACCAATCCTACGAAAAGTAATTGCCATATTCTTCATTCTTCTTCTACTAGCAACCTGGGTACATCGATTTCCATCTGGTGATTGGCAAGTTGCCCAATGCGATGTTGGACAAGGCGATTCTTTAGTTCTCAATCTTGGCTCTCATCGAGCGATACTCATTGATGTAGGGCCAGATTCATCAGCTGAAGATCGTTGCCTGCGACAACTCGGTATTCGAGAGATTTCTCTTATTATCCTTACGCATTTTCATGCCGATCATGTTGAAGGTTTAGAAGGTGCGCTCCACGGCAGAAATCTTCAAGCACTTTGGGTTAGTACAAATAGCGAACCACAGGTAGAGAGTCAACATGTTTATGAATTAGTTGGAAAGACTCCAGTAACTATCGTTCATCAAGGAATGCACACGAGTATTGCGGGCATAATGCATATTTCAGTTCTTTGGCCAGAAACATCGGTGCGTGCATTTGATACATTGCCCGGAGATGGTTCTGCAATAAATAATTCCAGCATTGCCATATTGATAGAAACACCTGATTATTCTCTCTTTGCAGCAGGTGATTTAGAACCTCCTGCTCAATCACAGATTGCACCATCGCTTCACCACGTCGATATATACAAAGTAAGCCATCACGGTTCTAAATATCAGGATGAGACTTTGATGAAGATTTTGAAGCCGCAAGTAGCAATAATTTCGGTAGGAGAAGGAAACTCTTATGGACATCCCGCCTTGAGTACTATTGCCGCGTTGAGAGCTGGTGGCGCTAGAGTTGTGCGCACGGATCGTGATGGCGCCATTGCACTTAGCGCGCGTGGGCATAAGATTTCGATTCGAACAAGTAAGAGTGGATTAGATTTATTTAGGTAGAAGAAAAGGAGCCCTGCGATGAATTCTTTCTATCTCATCCTCGGCTCCGAAGCAGCCCTTGCAGATCGAGCCCTCGCCAAGATTATGGCTGAGCTAAAAAGTGAGAGCGCGGAAATAACGAATCTCTTTGCAGCCGACACCATTGTGGGCGATATTGCCGATGCGCTCTCGCCATCTCTTTTCTCTGAGCGCCGTGGCTTAGTTATTCGCGACTTACAAGATTTACCTGATGATAATAAAGATGAACTCATCCGCTACTTAGATGAAGTAGATGCATCGACAACTGTAGTATTTGTTCATAAAGGGGGAGTCAAAGGTAAGGCGCTCCTTGATGCAATCAAGAAAGTAAAGCCAGAAATTATTGCGTGTGAGCCTTTGAAGAAAGAGGCAGAAAAAGTTGAATTTGTTCGTAATCTTTTTCTCGATGCTGGACGCAAAGCAAATGCTGGCGCTGTTGCAGCACTAGTTGGAGCATTGGGCGGAGACCTTCGTGAATTGCAATCAGCAGTAAGCCAGATTGCAGCAGATGCACCAGCAGGAGTAATTGATGAAGCAATCGTTGATAAATTTCATCAAGGAAGAATTGAAACAACAGGTTTTGATGTTGCCGATGCTGCAGTCGATGGGAATTTATCGGCTGCCCTTGTAAGTCTGCGCAGTGCGCTAGAAACTGGCACAGATCCAGTAATGGTGACGAGTGCAATTGCATCAGCGCTTCGTTCAATGGCAAAAGTTTCGGGAACTAATCGGGGAAGCAAATCATTTGAATTAGCTGGCCAATTAGGAATGGCGCCATGGCAAATAGATAAAGCCCGCAGGCAACTAACGCATTGGAGTCCGCGCGGATTATCGGATGCGGTCAGTGCAATTGCATTGGCTGATGCCGAAGTAAAAGGTGCTGCAAGTGATCCGATTTATGCCCTTGAAAAGGCGGTCAAAAGGATTACTACTGCCCGTTCTATGCGCTAAATCTGGCTCAGTTTGAGTCCAATGCCCTGTCTACGGTAACCTTTCGCCTCTGCCCATACGGGCGTAAACCACACAGGTTCTAGAAAGTTCGGAGATATACAGACGTGGCAAATATCAAGTCGCAGATCAAGCGAATCAAGACAAATGAGAAGGCCCGCCTTCGTAACAAGAGTGTTCGCTCATCAATCAAATCTGCCGTCCGTAAATTTCGCGACACAGTAACTGCAGGCGATGCAAGCGCAATTACAACAGAGCTTCGCAGCGCATCAAAGGCTCTCGATGTTGCAGTTGCAAAGGGTGTTCTTCACAAGAATGCTGCAGCAAATAAGAAGTCATCAATGGCTAAGGCTGCTGCCAAAGCCGGCGCACGTTAATTCCTTTTACACACTAAAGCGAGGCTAGGTTCATGCCTGCAATTTCACTTGCTAAGGCGCCCCAACCCGCAGCAACTAATCCAGAGCAGATTCGTAATTTCTGCATCATTGCCCATATCGATCACGGCAAATCAACACTTGCCGATCGCATGCTGGGAATCACTGAGGTAGTTGATCCACGCAATATGCGCGCACAGTATTTAGATCGTATGGATATTGAACGCGAACGCGGAATCACCATTAAGTCACAAGCAGTACGTCTGCCATGGCGAAGCGGCCTTGATGGCAAGGAATACATCTTGAACATGATCGATACACCCGGTCACGTTGACTTCACTTATGAAGTATCGCGCTCGCTTGCAGCGTGTGAAGGCGCAGTATTACTCGTTGACTGCGCGCAAGGCATTGAAGCCCAAACACTTGCAAATCTTTATCTTGCGATGGAGAACAACCTGACCATTATTCCCGTACTCAACAAGATTGATCTACCTAACGCTCAACCTGAAAAGTTTGCTGCAGAACTTGCAAAACTCATTGGCTGCGAACCCGAAGATTGTTTACGTGTTTCAGGTAAGACTGGTGATGGAGTTGCAGAACTTCTCGACCAAATTGTTGGTCAAATTCCTGCCCCTAAGGGTGATGCAAATGCACC
>WLDA01000016.1 GCA_009705025.1 Actinomycetota bacterium
CGCCAGGTTCCAAGTAATTCTGCTGCAGCACGAATTGCAACAATTTCTGCATGCGCTGTTGGATCACCAAGAGCTTCTCGCTCGTTACGACCTTGAGAGATCACTTCATTATTTTTGTTTATAACAATTACACCTACTGGCACATCACCAGTGCGTAGTGCTTCTTGCGCAACAGCAAGAGCTGCTCGCATAGATTCTTGATCGTTCACAGTCCCAGTAACTCTGCAAACTGATCGCCAAACCCAAGTCGCGATGCAATCGCTTCTAATTGTTCATCTGGAAATAATTCTTCGTCTGCACAAATTGCTTCAATTTCCATTTGATTCATTCCTAAATCAGAAAAAATATCTAGGTTTCCAACTGGAAAACTTTCGTCATCGTCTTCAGGCATAGACAGATCTGCAATCTCTAGGAACTCTTCTGCAACTTCATAGTCAAGGGCACATGTTGCGTCGCTAAGAAAAAGAGAAATTTGTGTTCCTAATACTCTAATCAACATAAAAAATTCTTCATCAATTGCAATTAGTGCGAGTGCTCCACCATTTGTTTGTTGTGCTTTAAGTCGTGTAATTATCTGCGGAATATCGTGAGCATCTGGAAGTGCTGCAAGTGTCCAACGGCCATCTTCATGCCATGCGGCAACAGCAACATCACCTTCGTCTGTGAGGTGGGTCTCTGGTTCAGATTCATTGTCGATTTCTTCTAAGTCGTCGAACTCTTCAATCTCATCATCATGATCGTCTAACAAATCTGCCATTTCACACCCCCTTTCGCATGCTCATAGTTTCACTTATTGAATGAGAAAGAAAGCCCTGTAAGGTAGGAAGCATGAAAGTACATGTTGCCGACCATCCTTTAATTTCACATAAATTGACGGTTCTGCGTGACGAAAGGACAGATTCGCCAACTTTCCGCCGGCTAGTCGAAGAACTTGTAACTCTGCTGGCATATGAAGCAACTCGCGATGTGCGCACGGTAAGTGTAAAAATTACTACCCCTGTAACAAAAACAGAGGGTAAGAAGATGGCCGAACCTCGTCCCGTTGTAGTTCCAATTCTTCGTGCTGGTCTTGGAATGCTTGAAGGTATGGCAAAACTTGTGCCTACCGCCGAAATTGGATTTCTTGGAATGGTTCGCGATGAAAAAACATTGCAAGCAAGTACTTATGCAAATCGTCTACCTGAAGATCTTTCAGGACGTCAATGCTTTGTTTTAGATCCCATGCTTGCAACCGGTGGAACCCTTATAGCTGCCTTTCACTTTCTCATTGATCTTGGTGCAACTGACATCACTGCGATTTGTATTCTTGCAGCACCTGAAGGTATTGCGGCAGTTGAAAAAGAATTTGCTAATAGCAAAGTACCAATCACAATTGTTACGGGTGCACTTGATGAAAAACTAAATGAACATGGTTACATTGTTCCTGGACTTGGCGATGCCGGTGATCGACTTTACGGAGTTGTCTAAGTGGCATCCACTAGCCCCGGCTATGGAATTACAATTCGCGTTGAAGGTCATCCTTCTAGCCAGCCAGTAGCACTTGCAACTGCAGTAATTACTGGTGCTGGTGCAACTATTACCGCACTCGATGTTGTTGAATCATTATTAGAAAAAGTTGTTATAGATATTACCTGCGACACCATTGATGCTTCGCACGCAGATGAAATTACCAAGGCAATTGACAAAAAACCAGAACTTACAGTTCGCAAAGTTAGTGATCGCACATTCTTGTTACACCTTGGTGGAAAAATTGAGATTCAATCAAAGGTTCCCCTAAAGACTCGTGATGATTTATCTCGCGCATATACGCCTGGAGTTGCTCGCATTTGTCAGGCAATTGCCGATGATCCAGCAGATGCTCGTCGCCTCACAATCAAACGAAATACTGTCGCCGTTGTAACAGATGGCTCTGCAGTGCTCGGGCTTGGAAATATTGGACCAGCTGCTGCGCTTCCTGTGATGGAAGGAAAGGCTGCCCTCTTCAAGCGCTTTGCAGATGTTGACGCATGGCCAGTCTGTATCGATTCCCAAGATGTTGATGAAATCGTTCGCACCGTTCAATTGATTGCTCCAGTTTATGGCGGAATAAATCTAGAAGATATCTCTGCTCCCCGTTGTTTTGAAATCGAACGTCGCTTGCGCGATTTATTGGATATTCCTGTATTTCATGACGATCAACATGGCACTGCAATCGTGGTTTCTGCAGCACTTCGAAATTCTTTAAAATTGGTGAAAAAGAATCTTTCTGATGTAAAAATCGTCATGAGCGGTGCTGGCGCAGCAGGAACAGCAATAGCGCGTCTATTAATAAAGAGTGGCGCTAAGAACATAATTGGTTTTGATAAAGATGGCGTTATTCATCGAGATACTAAGAGCGATGATCCTATGCGCACATGGTTTATCGATAATTGTAATCCAAGTAATTTCTCTGGAAATATCTCAGATGCAATGAAAGATGCAGATATTTTTATTGGGGTAAGCGCACCTAATGTTATTTCAGAATCAGACGTTGCCTCTATGGCCAAGGGTTCAATTGTATTTGCACTCGCAAATCCAGATCCTGAGATTGACCCAGTAATTGCTCGTAAGTATGCAGCCGTTGTTGCAACGGGTCGAAGCGATCAACCAAATCAAATCAACAACGTTTTAGCTTTCCCTGGAATTTTTCGAGGACTGCTTGATGCTAATGCAAGCAAGATTACTGATGAACTTCTTATCGCTGCCGCAGAAGCTATCGCCGATTGCGTTTCTCCCGAACAACTCAATGCTTCATTTATTGTTCCTAGTGTTTTTGATTCACACGTTGTCACAGCGGTTGCTGCTGCAGTAAAGAAGTCAGTGTGATTGAGTTAGCGGCATCCTTCGATGCACAATTTGCAACTCTGGCCCCTGTTCTTCTCTACCTTTTAGTAGGGGCAATAATTTTCTTTGAAACAGGTATCTTGCTTGGTTTTTTCTTACCGGGTGATTCCATTCTCTTTAGTGCTGGCCTGGTTGCTGCTGCGCACAAGGAAGCCAATATTCTGATTTTGTTGATCGTGATATTTATTGCTGCATTCATGGGTGACCAAATTGGTTTTGTACTTGGGCGCTTAGTTGGTAGGCCCTATCTGGAGCGTCATTCATCCCCTCGAATAACACGAATGATCGAGCGCTCAGAACGTTTTTATGAAGAGACGGGATGGTGGGCAGTTGTCGCTGCACGATTCTTCCCATGGCTTAGAACTTTTGTTCCACCAATTGCTGGAATTTCACATATGAATTACTACAAATTTCTTAGTGCAAATGCTCTCGGTGCGCTCTTATGGGGTGTTGGAATTACGTTAGCGGGATATTACGCAGCAACGCTTCCTTGGGTGAAGACTTGGTCTTATGCGATTGCCGCGTTCTTTATTGGGGCGTCACTGGTTTCCGCACTCTGGAACTACTTACGCCACCGACGATAACACCAAGATAAGTCATAACAATTCCACTAACTAAATAGGCGCTGATCTGAACTCCATTGGTTGGATATAAAATATCGATTGCTAATGAACCAACTAATTGGCCACCAACACTAAAGAGTGTGAAATTTAGTACTCCAAGATGTTGAACAATTGTTGAAGAAAAAGCAATATAAATAACTCCAATCACCCCACCTGTATAAATCCACCACGGGCCACTTGGCAATGGAACAAGTTCTATTCTTTTTGCAAGAATCATGGCGATGAGCAGCACCACTAGAAATGTTGAACCCATGATGAAATTAAGCAGAGATGTTGTAAAACTCTGATGTGAATATTCATTTATTTCGCCATTCATCGCTCTTTGAATTCCACCAAGTGCGCCAGTCAAAACACCAAGAAATACTGCAAATTTTGAAAGATTGCTCGCATCAAGTCGATCAAAAACCGAGAGCACTACAGCTAAAACAGTAATTACCGCTGCCGCTACTCGACGCTTTGAAAGTAATTTTTTCCCTCCCCCAGTAAGGCCGATGCGATCCACAATTAATGAAGCAGTTGCTTGGCCTGCAATCGATGCCACTGAAAATATTGCAACACCAATCAAGGGAACGATATGAGTTTGAACAGCAACCCAGGTTCCACCAAGCATTCCTGCGAAGAGTTTCCAGCGGGCGATTTTTTTGTCTTGTACTGCACCACGTAAATTACGGATACCTTCTTTTATTGAAGGATTGAAAAGTGATATGAGAACAATGATGATAAGTCCGGAACCAAAAGAGACTAGGGCGGCCTCTAATCCATTGTCGAGTTGATGTGAGAGTTCCCCATTTGCACGCGCTTGGAGCGCGATTAGTACGCCTGAGAGCGCTGCGAGAAAATCAAGGCGCATTAAGCGTGCGTACCGTGAAACTCTCTCTTATCTGCAATCCAATCCATAAGTGCAAAGAGAACTCCAGATGCAACAAATGTGAGGTGGATGACGATTCTCCATTTAGTTCCTGCGCCAACATGATCTTCTCCTGATAGTTCAATGAAATCTTTGAGAAGTTCAATTACAGAAATAGCAACAAGTGAGCCAATAAGTTTTATTTTCAAGCCACTAAAATCAATAGTCCCCATCCAGTGTGGGCGATCTGTTGAAGTGGTTGCAACATCAATGCGGGATACAAAGTTTTCGTAACCAGCGAAAATAACCATGAGTATCAAGTTCGCTAGAAGTGTTAGATCGAGCAATGCGAGTAAATCTAGAGTGAAAGTTTGAGGCGTAGCATCGCCAATTTTTTCTGCTAAATGTATGAATTCAATAATAAATCTGTAACCAAGAAGCACTAAAGCCCCAACAAGGCCCAGATATAAAGGTGCTAAAAGGAATCTTGAACGAAAAAGAATTACTTCAATTCCATGTGACAATTTATTCATATGTAAACTTTATCCTAAAGCTCCACTTTCAGCGTTGCTTCCAACCACTCTTCCTCGCGGGTGTTGAACTCCCTATGAGCTTTTTCTAGTTGATTTGTAACTTCAAGTAGGCGGCCTGAATCTGAGCCAGCCTCCTGTTGCTCTTTCTCTAAAGTGGCGATGAGCTCTTTTAGTTTTTCAATCTGGCGCTCTAATCTGACAATATCTTTTTTGATCTGGCGCTGTTCTGCAGCATTCGATTGAGTTTTCTTGGGTGTGTTAGATGCAATCGCGGCATTGAGAGATGCCTCGCGTTGTTCTAAATATTCATCGACGCCACGAGGAAGATCTCGAACTTCCTTATCTCCAAGTAAACCAACAAAGCGATCACATACTCTCTCTAAAAAGAATCTATCGTGAGAAATCACAAGAAGTGTTCCGGTGTAACTATCAAGCAAATCTTCTAGTTCGTTTAGAGTTTCAATATCGAAATCATTTGTAGGTTCATCCAGTAATAGAACATTGGGGCTATCCATCAACAAACGCGTGAGTTGCAGACGTCGTCTCTCTCCGCCCGATAAGTCACCGACTGGTGTCCACTGAGAATCGCGATCAAAGCCAAGCCTTTCGCACAATTGCGAGGCAGAAAGAGATTTGCCTTTACCTAATTCAATATGGTTTGCAACCTTTTCAACTGCTTCAAGTACGCGCCATGTGGGGTCGAGCTCTGTGAGGTGCTGAGTAAGAAATGCAGATGCAACTGTTATTCCTGTAACTAATTTGCCACCACTTGGTTTTAGTTCGCCAGCTAGTGTGCGCATCAGCGTTGTTTTACCCGCGCCATTTACGCCAACAATTCCTATTCGATCACCTGGACCTACATTCCATGTTAAATTTTCTATGAGTTCTTTGTCGCCAATTTTTACTTGCATATGGTGTGCTTCATACACAGTATTTCCTAAACGATTTCGAGCAAATTTTAGAAGTTCAGTTTTGTCGCGTGGAGCAGGCTCAGCAGAAATAAGTTCGTTCGCAGCATCTACGCGAAATTTTGGTTTTGTTGTTCGTGCAGGTGCTCCGCGGCGCAACCATGCCAATTCTTTTCGGATTAATGCATTACGTCGACCATCAAGTACTGAAGCCTGGCGGGATCTTTCTGCTTTGGCTAAAACATAAGCAGAGTAACCGCCGTCATATTCTTCAATCTTTCCGCCGACAACTTCCCACGTTCTATCTGTAACAGCATCTAGGAACCAACGATCGTGAGTCACAACTGCAACAGCTAAATTCTTTCGATTATTCAGATGTTGTGCGAGCCAAGCAACGCCTTCAACATCTAAGTGATTAGTTGGTTCATCAAGCAAAATTAAATCAAGGTTTGCGATTAGTAATTTAGCAAGACCCACTCGTCTTTTCTCTCCTCCAGATAATGATTCAAATTTTCTTTCGAATAAATGATCATCAAATCCTCCGAAGAGACCGGTGAAGACTTCGCGAATTCCTGCATCACTTGCCCATTCGTGTGTTGCCGTGTCGCCAAGAACAACATCGCGAACAGTGCTTTCTGGATCTGCGTAATCAATCTGTGAAAGAATTCCAATGTGTGCAGAATTTGATCGTGTAACACGTCCACTATCAGGTGATTCAATCCCAGCGATGACTTTCATAAGTGTGCTTTTGCCGCAACCATTTCGGCCAACAATGCCGATTCGATCGCCTTCAGATATACCAATGGAGACGCTATTTAATAGGGCTTTGATATCAAAGGCCTTAGAGACCTCTTCAATGTTTACAACGTTGCGCGCCACGGTAGGAGAGCGTACCTTTGAAGCATGGCTATCACTGACCGCGAATACGCACTTGAACTCGATCGAAACGACCCATTAGCTCATTTTCGTTCCCGTTTTGTAATTACTGACCCAGATATGTGTTATCTCGATGGAAATTCGCTAGGCCGTTTACCTCATTCAACAATTATTGCTATCAATGAATATATGACTCAAGAGTGGGGTCGTGAAGTTGTAACAGGTTGGAGCCATTGGGTCGATGAAGCGCAGCCAACTGGAGACCTTATTGGTCGATCCGCACTCGGTGCTGGTCCAGGACAAATGCTTACCTGCGATACAACCTCTGTAAATTTTTATCAATTGGCAGTGGCTGCAATCAATGCACGTCCAGGTCGCAAAACCATAATTACGGATGCTGCAAACTTCCCAACGGATCGATACATTCTCGATGGAATCGCCAAACAACTAGGTCTCAATATGGTAATCATTGATAATGAAAGTGCTGGATCAGCAGAGAATGAACGTATAACACCTGAGATTCTAGAAAAATATCTCAGCGATGATGTTGCTCTAGTAACTCTAGAAGTTATTCAATATCGATCAGGTGCGCGAAACGATATAAAGTCATTAACGGATCTCACAAGGAAATATGGAGCACTGCTGCTGTGGGATGCAAGCCATGCAGTTGGCGCTATCGAAATGAATCTGGACGCAAATGGCGCGGACCTTGTTGTTGGTTGCACATATAAATACGGGAACTCAGGTCCTGGTTCGCCAGCATGGTTATACGTAAGTAAAAGAATTCAAAAAGAATTACAAGTTCCAATCCAGGGTTGGTTTTCACAAGGTGATCAATTTGGAATGGGGCCTGTCTTTGAACGCGCAGAAGGTATCCGTGGCTACCAAATTGCGAGCCCATCTCTGATGGGACTTCGTTGCGTAAAGAGTGCTTTTGAAATAATTGAAGAGGCAGGTATCGATGCAATCGCCTCTAAAGCAGCTATTGGTACTCAAATGATGATTGATTTATATGACGCTTGGCTCGCAGATCTTGGAATCACACTGCTGACTTCACGAAATGCAAAAGAACGTGGTGGTCACATCACTCTTGGTCATCCCGATGCAGCACGAATATGCATTGCACTTCGCCAATTCGCAAATGTGATTCCTGATTACAGAACTCCAAATTCAATTCGTTTGGCAATTTCTCCTCTACCAACTTCTTACGTAGAAGTATGGGATGGGTTCCAAAGAATTAGAGATTTAGTGGCATCGCGCCAGTATGAGAAGGTTGAAGAAGGCGGTTCACGAGTCACATGAGCGAAGAAAATTTTGATTCAGCCCTAACCTACACATCGTATTTAGCTGTTGATGAGCTACTGAAGTTGCAACGTCCCCTTTCAGTTGGGCCAGAGCATGACGAAATGCTTTTTATCATTATTCATCAAACGTATGAGTTGTGGTTCAAAGAACTTATTCATGAATTTCAAGCAGCACAAAAATCTTTAGAGGCTGGTGATACTCACTACTCGCTTTCACTTTTGGGTCGGATTCGAACAATTATGAAAGTATGTGTCGCACAAATTGATATTTTAGAAACAATGACACCTCTGCAATTCAACTCATTTCGAAGTTATTTATCCTCATCAAGTGGCTTCCAATCCGCGCAATTTAGAAAAGTGGAAGCAATTCTTGGGCGACGCGATAGCAAAATGGCTGGCCACTTACCAGTTGATATTCAAGCTGAGGTTGCAGTAATAACTAAAGGAAATTCTCTATGGGATTCCTTACTTGTTTATCTAAATAAACAAGGTCATCCAATACCAAGCGACGTGCTCGAGCGCGATAAGAGCAAAGCCTATGAAACTAATGCTGGTGTACAGGATGTGTTATTGGAAATACATAGGAATAGTCCCGATAGCGCAATGGTATGTGAGCGACTTGTAGATATTGACGAAGGAATTCAAGAATGGCGCTATCGCCATGTGAAAATGGTAGAGCGCACAATTGGACACAAAATGGGCACAGGCGGTTCTAGTGGCACTAGCTATTTACAGAGCACGCTTTTCAATCCTGTATTTGTGGATCTTTGGGAAATCAGATCGCGCTTTTAGTTAGGTAAGCCTTTGAGAACTATTTCGTCTAGAGGTTTACGTACTCTGGGGGCTAATTCGCGCTGTGCTGTAGCTTCATCTAATTGTTCAACCCCAGCTTGCTTTCCTATTGCTACAACAACCACTGGTGCTAACGCAGAATTAATTGAAAGATTCTGTATTGCTAATTCCTTTTCAAACCCTGCCATTTGATGTGCGACATATCCACGGCTATGAGCTTCTATGCTTAATTGAGAAACAGCTAAAGCGCAGTCGTATGTATAAGAATTGTTATCAGTTCCATCTTCATTTTTTGTAGCTCCAGCCACTAAAACGAGAAGAGATGCTCGCTTTGACCAATTTTGGTTGAAAGGGCGAAGAGATTCTAAAATATTTGTAAATGTTGCATCTCCGCGTTGACCTACAAAAAAGCGCCATGGCTGCAAATTATTTGCCGAAGGTGCCCATCGCGCAGCTTCTAGTAGCGCTGTAATTTCTTCTGAAGTTAGTTTTACTGATTCATCGAGAGAACGAGGACTTTTTCTCTCTGCAAGTATCGGATGAATCGGGACTGAAGTATTAGCGCTCATAGGTTGTAAGTCTATTGGGCGACTAGAGTATGCGCATGTCGGGGTGGATTCATCATGTTGCAGATTGGCTAGTTCTGCACAATTTAGAAATTCCACTCTTTGTATTATTGATCACATTTGCATTTGCTGAGGCCGCCGCGTTTGTTGGATTCATTCTTCCTGGTGAGACTTCATTACTTATTGGTGGCGTACTCGCGCACTCAGGTGTATGGAATGTCTGGTTATTTCTTGGTTGTGCAATTGTCGGTGCAATTGCAGGTGATTCAGTTGGATATGAAGTCGGCAAACACTTTGGTCCCAAGATAAAAACAACACAATTCGGAAAGTTTGTAGGTGAAAAACGCTGGAGATTAGCGCAGGCTATCTTCGATCGATATCACGGCGGAGCAATCTTTTTTGGCCGCGCTCAAGCACTTCTGCGTGCCCTCGTCCCATCTTTAGCGGGCATGAATGGCGTTCCGTATAGAACATTCCTTAAATGGAACGCAGCAGGAGGCATTGTTTTCTCTACAACAGTTGTCTTGCTTGGATATCAATTTGCAAGTTCTTTATCTGTATTGGAAAAATACTTGAAGTATTGGGCAATAGTGGCCCTATTTCTAATTATAGGAGTAATTTTCTTACTAAAGCATAAACTTGAAAAATACTTAGAAGAATAACTATTTTTTTGTGATTAGTAGTTTCTCACCGTAAGCTGTTTTTGCTATTTCAATTCTTCTCTTCTTGTAACTATCTGATGCGCCAGAGATGAGATGCTCGAATCGTGTTTCACCTTTGATTAATTCTCTCAGTTGGGCAGCATCTGTCTGTTCACCAAAAAAAGGTTCAGCATCTTTGATAATTTCAACAACAATATGTGGATTCAAGAATCGATATACAAGTGCAACTCGGCGCAATCCTAAATTTGCAACGTGGCGCAAACCACGATTTATATGATCTTGAACAATCAA
>WLDA01000017.1 GCA_009705025.1 Actinomycetota bacterium
ATCAACTGGTGTACTCGCTGTTTGACAGCGCTTTCAGATATTGAAGTAGAGCACTCAGATGTAGAAGGCGAATTTGTATCTGTTCGCTATGGCGACGGCGATCAACAAATAACTGTTGCTACTACGCGTCCAGAGACAATGCTTGGCGATGGTGCAGTCGCTGTTCACCCTGATGACCCTCGCTATAAGCACATGGTTGGTACGCAAGTTTTGCTCCCACTAGCTAATCGAATGATTCCAATTATTGCTGATGAATTAGTAGACCCAGACTTTGGAACGGGTGCAGTAAAAGTAACTGGCGCACATGATCCCAACGACTTTGAAATGGCAACACGTCACGGAATTGATATGCCAATCATTATGAATGAGCACGGTGTTATGGCTAATTCTGGAACTCAATTCGATGGAATGGATCGCTTTGATGCACGAAAAGCTGTAGTAGCAGAGCTCAAAGCCCAGGGGCGCGTAGTTGCAGAAAAGCGCCCATATCTTCACTCAGTTGGACATTGTTCTCGCTGCGATACAACTGTAGAACCGCGTTTGTCTATGCAATGGTTTGTGCGCGTTGCACCACTTGCTAAAGCTGCAGGAGATGCGGTGCGCGAAGGACGAGTAAAGATTGAACCAAAAGAATTAGAGCCACGTTATTTCGATTGGGTCGACAACATGCACGACTGGTGTATTTCTCGCCAATTGTGGTGGGGACATCAGATTCCTGTTTGGTATGGACCAAATGGTGAAGTGCTAGTTCTAGGTCCTGACGAGAAAGCACTTGCAGGATATGTACAAGATCCAGATGTTTTAGATACGTGGTTCTCATCCGCACTATGGCCATTTTCAACACTTGGTTGGCCAGAAATTACTGCCGATGTAAAGAAGTTTTATCCAACCAGCGTTTTAGTTACTGGTTATGACATTTTGTTCTTCTGGGTTGCGCGCATGATGATGATGGGAATATTCGCCATGGATGGCGTTGCACCATTCCCAGTTATTGCATTACATGGATTAGTCCGCGATCGCTTTGGTAAAAAGATGAGTAAGAGTCGTGGAAACACAATCGATCCACTTGAATTTATGGATCGCTACGGCGCTGATGCTCTGCGCTTCGCACTTGCTCAAAAAGCAAACCCAGGAACTGATCAGGCGCTAGCGGAAGAATGGGTTGGCGCATCTCGTAACTTTGCTACCAAACTTTGGAATGCAACGCGTTTTGCGATTATGAATGGTGCAAATGTTGATGGCGAGCTTCCAGCGCAGAGTTCTCTCAATGCTATAGATAAATGGATTTTGAGCCGACTTTCAGAAACAATTTCTGAAGTAGATCACCTTCTTGAAAGTTATGAGTTTGCGCGTGCTTGCGATCTCATTTATCACTTTGCATGGGATGACCTTTGCGATTGGTATCTAGAGCTCTCCAAGGAAACTTTTGCTTCTGGAAACAGTGAAGGAACTAAGCGAGTCCTCGGCCATGTGCTCGATCAATTACTAAAATTAATGCACCCAGTGATGCCTTTTATTACTGAAGAGCTCTGGACTTCATTTACCGGGGGAGAATCACTCGTTATTTCTAAGTGGCCAGTAGCTGATGCTTCCCATATTGATAAGAAGTCAGAGAAGTTAGTTACGGAACTTCAGGCAATCATTACAGAGGTACGTAGGTTTAGAAATGACCAAGGAATCAAGACAACGCAGAAAGTTCCTGGACGATTTATCGCACCTGCAGATATAGCTACATACGCACCTGCGATGGCATTTGTTTTGAAGATGGAAAGTGTTGATTTTGTTGCCAGTGCAAGTTTTGAGATTGGTTCAGTCAAAGTAGAACTTGACCTTACGGGAACTATTGATATTGGCGCAGAACGTGCTCGCCTTACAAAAGATTTAGCAACTGCGCAAAAAGATCTGCAAACAGCGCAAGTCAAACTATCTAATGAAGGTTTTATGGCAAAAGCCCCAGAGAATGTCGTAATTGAAATTAAGGAACGATTAGTTACTACAAGTGCGGATATTGAAAGAATCACTGCACAGCTTGCTGCACTGCCACAGTCATGATGATTTCAGCAGATGATCAAGCTCGAGTTGATGCAATTGAAGAGGCGCTCTTAGCACGCTGGCCAGAAACAAGAATTGCTCCAACTTTGGAGAGAATTTCAGCGCTTATGGATATTTTGGGTTCACCTCAACTTACATATCCGACAATTCACGTTGCAGGCACAAATGGAAAAACTTCTACTACGCGCATGATTGATTCACTTCTCTTTGCAACAGGAATGCGAACAGGTCGATTCACAAGTCCACATCTAGAGAGCTATTTAGAGCGAATTGCAATCAATGGCCAATCAATCGATCCTAAAGAAATTATCTTTGCTTATAACGATATTGCTGCATATTTAGATCTGATGGATGAAAAATTCGATAATCCGATCTCTTTCTTCGAAGCAATTACAGCTCTTGCATTTGTTGCCTTTGCCGAACATCCAATTGATGTTGGAATTATTGAAGTGGGCATGGGCGGAACGTGGGATGCAACCAATGTTATTGACGCCGATGTCAGCGTTGTAATGCCAATTGATTATGACCATATGGAATATCTAGGAAATACGCTCACAGAAATTGCATCAACAAAAGCAGGTGTTATCAAGGAGGGCGGCTTTGTAGTCCTTGCCCAACAGCAACCAGAGGCTGCAGTTGAATTATTGCGTCGCGCAGCCGAAGTTGGCGCTGATATTGCTCGCGAAGGTATTGAGTACGAACTTCTATCCCGAGCCGTTGCAATCGGTGGTCAGTTGATTTCTGTAAAAGGAATTAATGACACATATGAAGATATTTTCATTCCACTTCACGGAAAACATCAGGCTCTCAACGCAGCTTCGGCACTTGTTGCTGTTGAAGCATTTTTTGGTGATCAGCCATTAGATATTGAGTCAGTACGCGCCGGATTTGCAGCGGTCACTTCACCTGGTCGCTGCGAGATTGTCCACCGCGACCCAACCATCATTCTTGATGCAGCCCATAATCCTCATGGCGCCAAAGCGCTAGCAGAGACACTCGAGAGTGAATTTACCTTTGATGAAGTTATCGGTGTGGTTGCAATTTTTGGCGATAAAGATGCTGCAGGAGTTTTGAAAGAGCTCGAACCAATACTCAATTCTGTGATTGTGACTCAGAGTTCATCACCGCGCGCAATGCCAGTGGAAGAACTTGAGAAAGTTGCAGTTTCAATATTTGGTAACGATCGAGTCTTTCCAGTTGCATCCCTCGGCGCTGCACTAGATCGTGCAGTTGAAAAAGCACAGCGACCTCTCAGTGATGAATCAGTTGGTGTCGTGGTTGCGGGTTCTGTCGTAACAGCGGGTGAATCGCGAACCTATCTTCGGAAGAAGTTTCATTCATGAGAATGTTGGCATCGGCCGTATTAGTGATGGAAAGTTTCACACTTGGCTTTGCTCTCTTGCTTGCAATGAAAAGTCATTCCAGTGGAGCAATTATTTACGGAGCCTCGATTGCAATTTTGTTAATACTAAGCGCTGGTTTTTTGAAATCCAAAAGTGGATGGATTTTTGCATCCGCTCTTCAAATTGCCATGCTTGCCTTTGGTTTTGTCCTCCCAGCCTTCTTTATAGTTGGCACCCTTTTCGTGGGGTTATGGATTGCGGCGATTCTTGTGGGGCGCAAGGGTGAGGCGATACGGGCCAGCCTGCTGGCGACACGCGCTCCAGATGCCTAATAGACTCCTCCACTATGAGCGCCGAAAAAACATTAATCCTGGTCAAGCCTGACGGAGTGCGTCGTGGGCTAACTGGTGAAGTTATTTCACGCATCGAAGCAAAAGGTTATTCAATTGAAGCACTGCGCATGCTCAATGCAGATCGTGCATTACTTGAAAAGCATTATGCAGAACATGCAGGAAAACCTTTTTATGAACCGCTAGTTGAGTTCATGATGTCTGGACCGATTGTTGCAATTGTTGCAACTGGAAATCGTGTCATCGAAGGATTCCGTTCACTCGCTGGTGCAACTGATCCAACTGTTGCAGCTCCTGGAACAATTCGCGGAGATTTAGCTCGCGATCAAGGAACAAAAGTTGTACAAAACATTGTTCACGGTTCTGATTCACCTGAATCTGCTGCTCGCGAAATATCAATATTTTTTCCAACGAACTAAAACGAATAACACAAGGGGAAACAGATGAGTAACAAGATGTCCTTTATTGGCCGTGACATGGCCGTTGACCTAGGCACTGCAAATACCTTGGTCTATGTACGTGGACGTGGCATTGTTCTCAATGAGCCAAGTGTTGTTGCTGTCAATCAAGATACTGGTGGAATTCTCGCTGTTGGTCTTGAAGCCAAGAAAATGATTGGCCGTACCCCTGGAAACATCGTTGCAATTCGACCACTCAAAGATGGTGTTATTGCTGACTTTGATACAACAGAGCGCATGCTTCGTTACTTCATTCAAAAAGTGCATCGCCGTCGTTATCTTGCAAAGCCACGTATCGTTGTGTGCGTTCCTTCAGGCATTACAGGTGTTGAACAACGCGCAGTAAAAGATGCAGGTTATGCAGCTGGTGCTCGCAAGGTTTACATTATTGAAGAGCCAATGGCTGCAGCAATCGGTGCCGGACTACCAATTCATGAACCAACAGGAAACATGGTTGTAGATATTGGTGGCGGAACTACAGAAGTTGCAGTTATTTCACTCGGTGGAATTGTTACTGCGCTATCTATTCGTGTCGGCGGTGATGAGCTAGATCAAGCCATTATCAACTGGGTAAAGCGTGAATTCTCACTACTTTTGGGAGAGCGCACAGCAGAAGAAATCAAGATGGCTATTGGTTCTGCTTATCCACTTCAAGGCGAAAATGATGCAGAGATTCGCGGTCGCGACTTAGCAACTGGTCTACCAAAGACAATTGTTGTTTCTGCTGCAGAGATTCGTAAGGCACTCGAAGAGCCAGTAAATGCAATCGTCAATGCAGTAAAGAGCACTCTTGATAAAACTCCACCAGAGTTAGCAAGTGATCTTATGGATCGCGGCATTGTTCTCACAGGCGGCGGAGCGCTTCTCAAGGGACTTGATGAGCGCTTGCGTAAAGAGACAGGAATGCCAATTCATATTGCAGACCGTCCACTTGATGCAGTTGTAGAAGGTTCTGGAAAATGTATCGAAGAGTTTGAGGCTTTAGAGAAGGTCTTGATCTCCGAACCACGTCGATAGGAAATAAGAGATGCGTTATGGCGGAGGTAATCGCTCACGCCTACTTCTTATTATTCTCATTGTCTCCTCGCTCTTTCTTATTACTTTAGATCTACGAGGAGTTCAAGTACTCGATGGATTGAGATCTGGTAGCCAAACAGTCTTGTCACCATTTCAAAAAGCGGGAAATACGGTTGCATCACCATTCAAAAACTTCTTTTCCGATATCACTCATCTTGGGCGTACTCGAAATCAGTTAGAACAATTACGTGCAGAAAATTTCAATTTACGTACAAAGCTAATCAATCGTAAAAATGCAGATGCTCAACTAAAGCAATTCAAATCGATGCTAGACCTTGCTGGAACTGCAGACTATAAAATCTTGAGTGCAAAAGTTATTTCGCAAGGATCTACACAATCTTTTAGCCAAACACTCACCATCGATGCAGGTTCGAATTCTGGTATCAAACGCAACATGACAGTTATTTGCGATTCAGGATTAGCAGGAGTTGTAAAAGAGGTCTATCCAAATTCTGCACTGATTCTCCTAGCCTCTGACCCATCGTTTCGAATTGGTGTGCGCATTGCGGGAACACAACAGATTGGAATCCTTTCAGGACAAGGTTCACGAAAAGCAGTACTGCAACTCATCGATAATCAAACAACGCTGCAAGTTGGAGATGTATTACTCGCACGTGGAAGCCAGCAAAATCGTCCTTTTGTGCCAGGAGTGCCAGTCGGTAGCGTCGTTTCGGTTGATAACTCAGCGGGAGCAATTGCACAAAGCGCATCAGTAAAGTTCTATACAAACTTTTCAGCACTCGGCGTAGTTGCAGTTGTTGTAGGTGCACCAAAAACGGATCCCCGTGATGCACTTGTTCCAGTAAAGCCACGACCAAGACCTGTACCAACAATTACAATTCTTGTTACACCATCTCCGAGCCCCACAGCTACCAAATGATCACGCGCCAACTTACATTTTCAGCACTCATATTTCTCTTTATGTACACGCTTCAAGAATCTCTCATCAATCAAGTTCGCCTTCCCGGCGGTGGATTCTCAATCTTTATAATTTTTGCGTTGGTATGGTCAGCGCTAAGTACACCTGAAGTCGGTGCGGTTGCTGGATTTGGCGCAGGCTTTCTCGTAGATCTTTCACCAAGTTCATCGGGTCCTGTTGGGCAATGGACTCTGATCATGATCCTTACTTGTTTTGGAATAGCATTCTTAGGTTTTGGTGATGATAAATCACGTGGAAATCCCATCACGATTGTTTTTCTTGTCGTTGCGGGAGTATTTCTCTCTGAAATTGCATTCCTAATTTCAGGTGCTTTACTCGGAGTGAACTTGGGCTCTCTAAGTCAGATAGCGATAATTCTTATTGGTATGTCCATGTGGACACTATTGATAACACCCTTCACTCTTCCGATTTTTTCTCGATTCCATGCATTTACATTTGATACAGGTTCAAGAATATGAATCAACGCTCGCGCCTTAGCCTCCTTGTTGTCCAGATTCTAATTGTTTCTCTTATGGTCGCTTTATTTGGACGACTCTTTTATTTACAAATTGGTGCAGGTCCGAAGTATCGAGATGCAGCGCTAAGTATTCAAAGTCGTGATGTGATCAACCCTGCAACTCGTGGACTCATTGTTGATTCATCTGGTGTGCCACTTGCTCTCAATAAAGTTGGATTAGCAATCACAATTGATCGAATAACTATAGATAAACAGCCAGATAAAGGCGTTTCTGTAATGAAATCGCTAGCCCTTTTGCTTGGTCTCAATTATGGTGACATTTTTCGAGAAACACGTTTATGTGGCGAACTTCCAAAAGGACAAAAGGCTGGATGCTGGACCGGTTCTAGGTATCAGCCGATTCCAATTACAAAAGAGGCAGACCCAAATATTGCTCTCCAAATTGTAGAAAATTCGGACAAATATCCAGGCGTTGATGCAACACCGATAGCTATTCGAAATTATCCCGGCATTGAAGGCGTCAATGGTGCGCACGTATTGGGATATGTGGGACCAATGACAGAAGAAAATTTGGCAAATACAAGTAGCAAAAAGTATTTTCGAAGCGAATCAATTGGAAAATCTGGATTAGAGATTCAATACGATTCCTACTTACGTGGAACACCGGGTATAAGAACGGTAATTGTTGATCGTAAAGAATCAATTACGCGTGTGAGTCAAAATACGAAATCAATACCAGGGGATCACCTCGTTACCAATTTAGATATTCGTCTTCAGGCTGCAGCTGAGAGTGCGTTATCTGATGCAGTGCGACGTGCACGCGGATCAGGATTCAAAGCAGATTCAGGTGCTGCGGTTGTCATGGATGTTAGAAATGGACGCGTTCTTGCAATTGCTTCCTATCCAACATATGACCCAAATGCTTGGGAAAAAGGATTGACTGTAAAACAAGCAAGTGATCTCTTCAGTGAGAAAAACGCGGTACCGGCACTATCTCGTGCACTTCAAGGATTATTTGCACCAGCATCTACTTTCAAAGCGGTTTCAACAGTTGCGGCGGCAAATGCTGGGTATGACTTGAATGCATCTTATGACTGTCCTTCTCAAGTAGAAGTTGGAACACGTGCATTCCAAAACTTTGAAAGTAAAGCGCAAGGAAGAATGTCACTAAAAAAGGCAATTGCTGTCTCATGCGACACCATTTGGTATCGAATTGCCTTTGATGAGTGGCTGCGTGATGGTGGACTTCGACCAAAAGCGAGTGCCAATGATTATTTCTACAACGCAGCACGTGGATTTCAAATCAATGTAAAGACTGGTATCGATCTACCGTCAGAGTCGGCAGGACGTTTAGCTGATCGACAGTGGCGTAAGAATTGGTATGCAGCAAACAAGGACTTCTATTGCAATTACAAAAGTCGAGCCACCAAATCCCAGCAAACTCCTTTCTTATTAGAGCTTGCTCGAGAAAACTGTATAGATGGTGACAAAATCCGTGCTGGAGATGCAGTGAACTTCTCAATTGGCCAAGGAGATACTGTCATTACTCCGCTCAAACTCGCTCAAATGTATTCAGCAATTGCAAATGGGGGCACTATTTGGCAAGCACTCGTTGGTAAAGCAATTGTGAAAACTGATGGAACGATCATCAAAACAATGACTCCTGAAAAACTTGGGACACTTCCCGCAACACCTCAAACTCTCAAATTCTTACAAGGTGCACTTCGCGAAGTAGTTACTGGAGGAACAGCCACTGGAGCATTCTCTGGATTCCCGATATCAGTGAGTGGAAAAACTGGAACTGCTGAAGTTTTTGGTAAAAATTTGAATGGAAGTAAGAAGGACAATACGTCTTGGTTCGCTTCATTTGCACCTAGTGAAAAGCCACGATATGCAGTCGTAATGATGGTGAGCCAAGGTGGATATGGAGCATCAACTAGTGGTGTTGGCGTTCGCAAAATTTATGAAACACTCTTTGGCGTTAAAGGTTCTAAAGTAGTTCCTGGTCTTGCATTGTTCCCAGAAGGCAAACCACCAACTAAACTTCCAAAGATTTCACCTGCTACTAAAGTAAAGAAGGCGCCATGAGTTTGATCGCACAGCGCCAAAAATTTAGGCGTGCATCACGACCATCACTTTTTGCTGGCTTTGATCCAATTCTTACTGGTGCAATTGCTTTGCTACTCGCAATGGGTACAGCACTAGTTTATGCAGCAACTCGTGATTGGTATGCGGCAAATAATTTAGATCCGGAATATTACTTGAAGCGCCACGTTATCAATATTGTCATTGGCTCACTTCTTGCATGGGGCACAACAGTTATCGATTACCGATTGTTACGCGCATACACACCTATTGCATGGGGCCTTGGGGTTTTAGGTCTTGCTGCAGTACTAATTCCGCAAGTCGGAAGTGAGATAAATGGTGCACAAGCCTGGATTGCACTTCCTGGCGGATTTCAAATTCAACCTGCAGAACTAGCAAAGATCTCAATTATTTTAGGAATCTCAATGATTCTTTCTGAGCGCGGCCATGATTCTGATGAACCATCAACTCAAGATATGTTGCAAGCACTTGCTGTTGCAGCAGTTCCAATTCTTCTTATTTTGGCGCAACCCGATATGGGAACAGTATTTATTATTTCCGCCTCCGTTGTAACCATCATTGCAGTCTCTGGCTCGCCTACACGGTGGGTAGTCGCACTCCTAATTGTTGCTGTCATCGGTGGTTTTGCAGCAGCAAAGTCAGGTGTGCTCAATGAGTATCAAATAAAGCGTTTGCAATCATTTGTTGATCCAAATGCAGATACTCAAGGAACTGGTTATCAACTTCGACAAGCACGTATCACAGTGGGTTCCGGTGGTCTGATTGGAACTGGTTTATTCAATGGACCTCAGACAAATGGTCGATTTGTACCTGAGCAACAGACCGACTTTATCTTTACAGTTGCTGGCGAAGAACTTGGTTTTCTCGGTAGTGGCTTAATCATTTTGCTCTACATAATTATTTTGATGCGAGCCTTTTCTATTGCTCGAAGAACGAACGACCCCTTTGGGCGATTAGTTGGAACTGGGGTAATTGCATGGTTTGCATTTCAAATATTTGAAAATATTGGAATGACGTTGGGATTGATGCCGATGACAGGTGTCCCATTGCCATTTCTTTCCTACGGTGGCTCAAGTATGTTCGCCAATTTGATTGGCTTTGGTCTGCTTCAAAATATCCACTCTAAACAGCGCTAAATACTTTCTGGCACGCTCATATTTGAGCAAAGTTGGGCGAAAGGCGCACCATCTGCCATACTTGCTCCAGAGTTCAGCGCGGCTCGCGATCCATTCGCGAACAACGCCTAGCGCGAATTCACCACAGAAGATTTGCTTGAGAATTCAAGCCAGAGCGCGTTTATATGAACGCATAGAGGATTTGGTGCCATGGCTATTGAGCCAAAAACACCGCG
>WLDA01000018.1 GCA_009705025.1 Actinomycetota bacterium
TGCCATTAATCCAACCGGCAACTAATCCACGCTTCTTTTGACTCGTTTGTGTGGCAATTGAGAAATCTTTCTCATCAATAATCACTGCATAATCTTTTGTGAACGCATTCTCTTGCCCCAAAACTTCATCAAGGGTTCTCTGCGCTGATTCAACAGTTTTCTCTATCGATGCTGCAGTTAGGGCCTTTGAAATAATTAGCGCATTTTCTTGTTCTTTTTCTGAAAGACGAATATTTCGTGATGACAGTGCGAGCCCACTTCCGCTGCGAACTGTTGGTACAGAAATTATTTCAACTTTCTTTGACATATTTTTTATAAGAAAGAGTTGTTGAAAATCTTTCTCTCCAAATACCGCGTGTGTTGGCTTGACCATTTCAAAGAGACGATTAACAACAGTTACTACGCCATCGAAATGTGCGGGTCGGCTCGCTCCTTCGTACAATGATCCAATGCGTCCAGCGCTAAGAGTCGTAATTTCTCCTGGATAGATATCTTCATACTCTGGAAACCAAACTTCAGTTGCGCCTGCAAGAGTTGCAAGTTCGATATCGAGTTGCGGAGAGCGTGGGTATTTTTCTAAATCGTCCTTATTTTCAAATTGCAACGGGTTCACAAAAATACTGACAATAACTTCTTTGCTCAATGTTCGAGCACGCTTAATCAACGCTTGATGGCCTCTATGTAAAGAGCCCATTGTTGGAACTAGAACTGTCATCGTATGGCTCCAGTCCTTTCAGGTACCGGGCTTGATAAGTAAAAGTTTACGCCTTTACTTCATTTCTTCCAAAAGCTGCGAGATCGCACCATGCGTAAGCAGTATTGCGTCAGGCTCGACTTCATGCCATGGCTCTAAAACAAATTTTCTTTCGTAAGCACGTGGGTGTGGAAGTTCCAATTCGTCACTACTGCTCAAAATATTTCCGTATTGAATGAGATCTAAATCGATAATACGCGGACCCCATTTTTCGATTCGGACTCGGCCCATACTTTTTTCAATTCCGTGTAGAAGCGCAAGAAAATCTAGTGCTGGCAATTCTGAATCAATTACGCACACTGCATTTATGTAATTATCTTGCTCAGGTCCGCCCACGGGCTTCGTTTCATACAGTGAAGAAACCTTCTGTACTTCAGTGGCCTCGCGAAGAAGTGCAATTGCTAGTTCTACTGCCTCACGTGGATTTTCTAAATTTGCACCTAGCGCAACAACTGCTTTCATCGAGTACGAGTGATCTTTACTGCGATATCTGAAAGTTCAGCCTTTACGGGTGCTTGCGGTTTATGTACCGTAATTTCAACTTTCGAAATTTTGGTATCAAGAGCTAGAACGCGATCTCCAATTTTTCCTGCAAGTCTTTCGATGAGAATTACTCGGTCGCCTTCAATTTCTTCGACAACTAATTCGGCAATTGCTCCATAATCAACTGTGTCTGAGAGTGAATCACTTACGGATGCTTTAGATAGATCAATCGAAATTGCAAGATCGACTAGAAAATTTTGGCCCTCTTCAGCTTCGAAATCAAAAAGTCCGTGATAACCAAATGCACGTATACCTGCAAGGAGAATTTGGTCGCTCATGCGCTGATCACTTCTTTATGTGGCTTCACACTATGAACTCTAATAGCCCAAATGCCAGTTGTGGACAGTCTTTGTGTCAGCGCGACTGTTGCCGCCTCTCGTAAATCTGGGTTATCTCCGCCAAGAAATCTCTTGCGAGATGCGCCCACTAGAACTGGGTAGCCCAAATCAACAAAGCTCGTTATCGAATCAATAATTTCCCAATTGTGTTCAGCATCCTTTGCAAAACCTAGACCTGGATCAATTATCAAATTATCTTTATTGATGCCAGCTTCAAGCGAGGCTGTAATGCGCTCTTGAAGTTCGTTTATAACTTCACCGACAACATCTTTATACACCGCACGGGAATTCATATCTTTTGAGTGCCCACGCCAATGCATCGCAATGTATGGAACATTGAGACTCGCTGCAGTTGTAAGCATCTCAGAATCAGCTAGGCCACCACTTACATCATTGATAATCGAAGCACCTGCTTCGATAGCTTTTCGAGCAACTTCTGAGCGCATAGTGTCGATACTTATCTTTATGCCAGATTGAGATAATTCTTTGATAACTGGAATTACACGATCTAACTCTTCTTCAAGAGTGATTCGTTCTGCACCGGGTTTGGTGGATTCTCCTCCAACATCAATGATGTCTACACCCTCTGCAATCATTTCTTGTCCACGTCGAACCGCAGATTCAAAATCGTTATATCTTCCACCATCAGCAAAAGAATCTGGTGTGACGTTGAGAATGCCCATAACTAACATGGAATTTACTTACTTGTAATGAGGCTTATTGCTTCAGCGCGAGTTGCAGGATTTGTAAGTGCACCTCGTACGGCACTTGTAGTTGTGCGGGCATGAGATTTTTTGACACCACGCATCGACATACACAAGTGCTCGCAATCGATTATCACAATGACGCCCAACGGATTGAGAATTTTTACCATCGCATCTGCGATTTGAGTTGTGAGTCTTTCTTGAACTTGAGGTCTTTTTGCATATAGATCAACAAGGCGTGCAACTTTTGAAAGTCCCGTGATTTTTCCGCGTGGGATATAGCCAACATGTGCAAGCCCATGAAAAGGCGTCAAGTGATGTTCGCAGTGAGAAAAAACTTCGATATCTCTTATGATTACTAACTCTTCATGGCCAATATCGAAAGTAGTTGTTAGAACATCTTCTGGTGATTGCCATAGTCCTTCAAAGTTTTCTTTGAGTGCGCGAGCAACACGGGCAGGAGTCTCTTTCAACCCTTCACGATCTGGATCTTCACCAAGAGCGCTCAGTAATTCGCGAATCGCACGCTCTGCACGCTTTTCATCGTATGGATGTATAGCTCTGCCATCACCGAGTGAAATTGGATTTATATCACTCACTCTTTGGCTTCCTCTTTGAGACCTTTTTTACGGGTTCAACTTCAACTACTGCCTTTACAGGAACATCTACAGGCGGTTGGTCTGAAGGTATGCGAGTTGCAGATCCTGTCCATGCTGGACGTCGTGGCCATGCCTTTACCTTTGAGAAAATTTGTGAAATTTCATCTTTATTTATTGTTTCTTTATCAAGTAATTGAAGAACCATCTCATCCAAAATTGCACGGTTAGCTACCAAAATATCAAAGGCTTCTTGGTGTGCATTTTCAATTAGTGTACGAATTTCGCGATCGACAATGCCTGCAACGCTTTCAGAATAATCACGTTGGTGACCGAAGTCGCGACCCATAAATGGTTCTGACTCTGACCCGCCCAATTTGATCGCACCGATTGCTTCAGTCATTCCATATTGAGTAACCATTGCACGAGCAAGAGCAGTTGCCTTTTCAATATCATTTGACGCACCAGTTGATGGATCATGGAAAATCAATTCTTCTGCTGCGCGTCCACCAAGTGAATATGCCAATTGATCTAACAATTGATTACGTGTAGTTGAGTACTTATCTTCATCTGGCAAGACCATTGTGTAACCAAGAGCGCGACCACGAGGCATAATCGTAATTTTGTGCACAGGATCCGTATGAGGAAGTGCAAATGCAACAAGTGCATGACCGCCTTCGTGATAAGCCGTTACTCGACGCTCATCATCACTCATGATGCGTGATTTACGTTGTGGCCCAGCCATAACGCGATCAATTGCTTCATCAAGTTCGGTATTAGTAATCATCTTTTTCTCTTCGCGCGCAGTAAGTAGCGCTGCTTCGTTGAGCACATTTGCAAGATCAGCACCCGTAAAGCCAGGTGTGCGACGTGCGTAATTAATCAAATCAACGCTTTCATCAATTGGCTTGTTCTTGGAATGCACCTTAAGAATTTCTTCACGGCCCTTGAGGTCCGGACGGTCGACTGCAATCTGACGATCAAATCGACCGGGACGCAATAGCGCTGGATCTAGAACATCTGGTCGGTTAGTAGCAGCAATTAAAATTACTTTTGTATTTTCTTCAAAACCATCCATCTCCACCAATAATTGGTTGAGTGTCTGTTCGCGTTCATCGTGTCCGCCGCCCATACCGGCACCGCGTTGACGACCTACTGCATCAATCTCATCAACAAAAACAATTGAAGGAGAATTCTCTTTTGCTTGTGTAAACAAATCACGCACACGAGCCGCGCCAACACCAACAAACATTTCTACAAAGTCAGAACCTGAGATTGAATAGAAAGGAACTCCAGCTTCACCGGCAACTGCGCGGGCTAAAAGAGTTTTTCCGGTTCCTGGAGGACCGTAAAGTAAAACACCTTTAGGAATTTTTGCACCGAGTACGCCATATTTTTCTGGATTAGCGAGAAAGTCTTTTATCTCTTCAAGTTCTGCAATTGCTTCTTCTGCCCCTGCAACATCTTTGAATGTAGTTTTTGGCACATCGTTACTCTGTAACTTGGCGCGTGAGCGACCAAATTGAAATACTCGATTTCCGCCACCTTGTGCCTGGCTCATCATAAAGAAGAAGAGAAGACCAATGATTAAAATCGGTGCGAATGAGAAAAGGAACGAGACCAAAAGTGATTGAGTTGGAACATCAACATTCCAACCTTTTGTAGGTGGATTGCCTGTTAGCGCATCAATAATTGTTGGCTCTTGTCGCGCTACATATGAGGCTTCGACTTTGCTTGAGCCATTAATCGTCTTGCCTGCTTTGAGAATTAATCGAATCTTTTGACTTTTATCAATAACAACTGCGGACTCGACATCAGATGTTGAAATTGCATCGAGTGCTTGAGAAGTTAGTACTTTCGTATATTTATTTCCGGCACTTGTTATTTGCCCAAAAATTGAAACAGCAAAAATGGCAGCGATGATCCAGAATAGAGGCCCACGGAAAAGTCGACCCATGCGGGTAGTTGGCTTTTTAGGTGCTTCTTTCTTCTTCGCATCTTTAGAAAGTTTTTTTGTAGGAAAACTTTTCTTTGGTGCCTTTGTATTCTCTGTCATATTTCGGGATATCTCGTTTCGTTGTTAGGAATTCTTATGAGTACATGTGTTTTGCGAGAACACCTATAAATGGCAGGTTGCGATATTTCTCATCAAAGTCGAGTCCGTAACCAACTACGAAATCTGGTGGAATATCAAAGCCGACATACTTAACATTTACTTCTACCTTGGCAGATTCTGGTTTACGCAAGATAGCTAAAATTTCGACGCTACCCGCTCCACGAGATTCAAGGTTTGATTTTAGCCAAGAAAGAGTTAGTCCTGAATCAACAATGTCTTCAACAATCAAAACATTGCGACCTGTGATGTCTCGATCCAAATCTTTGAGGATGCGAACAACTCCACTTGATTTTGTTCCAGATCCATATGAAGAGACAGCCATCCAATCCATATCAACATGGCGTTGCAACGCACGTGAAAGATCTGCAACTGCCATAACTGCGCCTTTGAGAACACCGATAAGAAGTAAATCCTTATTTTCGTAATCTTTATCAACGCGTGCAGCTAATTCTTTTATTTTTTCTTGAAGTTGTTTTTCATCAACGATCACACGTTCAATATCGCTCTCGATTTTCGATAGATCCACGATGCTCCTTCAAGTTGGATTCAGTGCTGCAAGAGCGAAAGTCTGCCCGATAAACGCGAAACCTTCACACCGCCAGGGAGGTGAGCAGGGCCTTGCCCGCTCCACGCCGTGACCAACGCCTCAACTGCGCTCACATGCTCTGCGCTGAGCGAACCTGAAGGCGCCCCAGCCTCATACATGGCGCGCCTAAGGATTCGGGTGCGGATTGCTTTAGGCAGGGCGGCAAGAGCCTCACAATCCAAATCTGAGAGATTCATTGTCGATATCTCTTGTTCTGCCCATTGATCTAACGCGTCTGCATCGTCGCGCATCAAATTTGCACTGCGCGCAAGTGCATCAGAAATTCCTGGACCAATATTTTCTTCAAGGGTTGGCAGAACAACGTTGCGAACCCTTACGCGCGCAAATTGTTTATCTGAATTATGTGGATCATTCCACGGAGATAAATTCATCTCCTGGCATGCTTTTTCTGTTTGATCGCGCGTAATTGCCAATAATGGTCGAACATATTTTCCATTTACTTGTGCCATCGCAGAAAGTGATCGCGTTCCCGAACCTCGGGCTAAACCAAGCAACACAGATTCTGCTTGATCATCTCGTGTATGGCCTAAGTAAATTGCGACTGCTTTATATTTTTCTGCACATTTTTCTAGTGCTTCATAGCGAGCTTTACGAGCAGATGCTTCCAAACCTTGTGAAATCTCAACATTTACTTTAAGAATTTCGTTTTCATTAATTCCCATAGCGTTGAGTTGAGCAATTACTTTTACTGCCTGTTCTCCGGATGCACTTTGTAATTGGTGATCAACTGTTGTTCCTACTACACGAATAGCCAACGGTTGTGCTTCGATCGAGATTGCATGCGCAAGGGCTAAAGAATCTGCACCACCTGAAATTGCTACAAGAATGCAATCTCCCGCTTCATGTGTTGCAAGGCAAGCACGCACTGCGCTTCGAATTGCAAGCATGTTGGGGGTAGAGGCCATGCGATAAGACTAGACCCGACCACCAAATGGCATAAGCCCATTGACGCTGTAAATATTGGAGAAGAGCAATCCTTTACCCTTCGAATTCGCTTCCCACATCATTCCATTGCCTGCATAAATTGTGATGTGGTGAATTGTTGAAATTGTTCCTTTGTATGAATAGAAAAGAAGATCACCTGGCTCTAAATCATTGAGCGATACGTGCTTTGTGTAACCTGAATATAAAGCAGAGTTGAGGCGATCCCAATTCGGCCAAGATAAACCAGCATTTTTATATGCTGCATATACAAGTCCTGAACAATCAAAAGTATTTGGACCCTGCGTACCCCAAACATATGGCTTGCGTGCAAGAACTTGTTTCTTCGCAAACTCAACTGCCTTCAATCGCATAGCTTCATTTGACCTTATTGTTGATCGTCCCTTGAATCCGATATCTGGCCATATCTTTTTCTGTCCCGCAGTATTAGCCGCGGTATTTGCTTGGCTCTCTTCGAGCAGTGCTAATTGACGCTGTTGCTCGAGAGTTGTACGAACTTTCTTAGCACTAGCAAGTTCTCTCATGATTGCGTCTTGAACTTTTTGTAACTTTGAAACTTCTTTTGCTTGCTCTGCCTTTGCATCATCAGCAATCTTTTTGGCTGCAGCTACTTTATCTGTTGCTTTTTGCTGAACAATTTTCGCCTCATCAGCTGCGCGCTTAGCGGCACGTGCTATTACTTCTGCAGCTTTAAATCTCTCAAGTGCAACAGTATTTTGTGAACCTAAAGTACTCAGTGTCGAAAGTTGATCCATTAATTCTTGTGGGCCATTTGAACTCAATAGTGGCTGAATATCGCTCATGCTCCCGCCCATGATGTACGCACTCGCCGCGAGCTTTCCAATAACCCTATGTGCTTGCGCAACATCTTGTGCAGTTTCTGCTGCATGCTCGGCAGCAGCCTGCGCTGCTTTTGTCGCCACAGCGAGTTCTCTTTGTGCTCTTACATACAAAGCTTGGGCCGTATTCGCTTTGGCCGTAAGGGTTCGCAGCGTTTGATTGGCGACTGCCAATTTTTTTGATGCAACGTCTGCCGCTTTTTTCTTTTCTGCTTCAACTTTCTTGGCAGCTTCAATTTCTGCAAGTGTTGGTTTGGGGGTTTTTGCTAAAGCCGGTGATGTTCCCAGTGTGAGCCCGAGGATTAGCGCAAGTGACAGCGCTCTATATCGTCTCAATGAAAACCCCCAGGGAAGTAACTGACCTAAATGATAAGTCAGCAACCTTTGAAAATTTGGGTTCTACCCTTGAGTGTCTCTAATTTGCTACGTCACGTCGCACAAAAAGGAATGATGCAATTGTCACTGCAACTGCGACATATATCCCACCGACTAATAGAGCATGCGAATACTCAATGCTTTCGGCCGTTCCCCTTGGTGTGCCACCAGATGCAATTGCAGAAAGCTGTGCACCAGGCAACCAATTTTGTAGAGAATTCTTTACCGCGATTAATAAATTTTCAACGATGAGTAGCCAAAGAACGCCTAGTGAAATTGCACTTATAGGAGATCGGAGCAGGAGACCAAGAACCATTCCGATTGTGCCAAAGCCAATTACAGAAATAATCACATTTATAAAGGTCGTGAAGATTGCATGGCGACCATCTGGGCCAAACCATAAATCTGTTGAGACTTTCGCGCCAGGAGCCAGAATGACTGATGCACCAATACTCACAATTGCGGCAAGAAGAATCATGACTAATGCAAAAAGTTTCATTGCAACAAATTTTCCGAGCAAGATTCGCAGGCGTCCGGGTTGGCGTACTAAAAGATTGCGCAGCGTTCCATATGTATATTCCTGCGCAGTTTGTGCTGCAAAGACACAGAGAGCAATTATTCCAAGGAAGCCACCGACGCTACTAAATCCTTGTACACCACCGGTTGCAAGACCGAGAATTTCTCGTCCAACTACACGTCCACGGTCTGAATTTCCTTGTGGTGAATCAATGAGTAAGAAAAGAAGTGAAGAGAAGAGAGCGCTAAAAAAGACAACTGCTCCCATGGTTCCCAAAAACAGAGTTGGGCGACGTAATTTACGAAGTTCAGCAAAAGCTACATGCCACATTACTTATCCCCCGTCATCTCAAAGAATGTTTCTTCTAAATTGGGAAGCTGAGGTGTGAGTTGTGAAAGTGTTATTCCGGCATCAAATGCTGCCTTGTTGAGAATAACTGCCCACTCTTTTGGTCCTTCAACATGGAGTGCGCCATCTCGAATAGTTGCATGATGACCTGCGCTCTTTGCTATTGATAGCAAAGTGTTGAGATCAGATTCGTTCTGACCCTTAGCAATAATGATGGGTTGCTGCGCATGCAAGAGATCGTCGATTTTTCCAGTGAAAACAACTTCACCTTTGCGAAGCATTACTAAGTAATCGCTAATAATTTCTAATTCAGAAAGTAAGTGTGAAGAGACAAAAACCGATGTCCCGTTATTTGCAAGCGAGCGCAATAAATCTCTTACTTCCTGTATGCCTTCAGGATCTAAACCATTTGTTGGTTCATCCAACATTAATAGTTGTGGATTTGGTAGAAGCGCTGCTGCAATTCCTAAGCGCTGTTTCATTCCCAATGAATACGTTTTATATTTTGATTTTGCACGATCACCAAGTCCTACTTGCTCCAATAAACCTTGGGTGCGATCAGTTGAAAACCCGCCAAGTGTTGCGAGGTAATTCAAATTTTCACGGCCACTTAGTGCGGGATAGAAAGCAGGGCCTTCAATCATCGCTCCAACGCGAGGCAAATATTTTTCAGGGTGCTTGATTGAATGGCCCAAGATCTCACCCGTTCCACCTGATGGCGTAATAAGGCCTAGTAGCATTCGCATTGTTGTTGTTTTGCCAGAACCATTAGGACCAACAAAACCACACACAGTTCCAAGGGGAACTTCAAATGTCGCATGTGAAAGCGCAGCACGCTCTCCATACATTTTGCTGAGGTCTGTAACCGATATCGCAGTACTAGGCATAGGGCTCACTCTGTCACACTTATCCCATGAGTAAAAAGCCTTGGGGTTACCAACCAGCAGAGCGCAATGAACCAAATTGGGAATTGCATCCGCAAACCCATGCCGTGCGTACTGGTCTTGCCCGCTCTGGATTTGGCGAAACTTCTGAAGCGCTTTATCTCAATAGTGGATTTACATATACAAGTGCTCAGGAAGCGCTTGATTCTTTTGCAGATGAGACAGATCATTTTCTATACAGCCGATTTCATAATCCAACGGTTGCAATGTTTGAGCAACGCCTCGCTGCAATTGAAGGTGCCGAATACTGCGTAGCAACTGGATCTGGAATGTCAGCAATGTTTGCTTCGATTGCGTGTTTAGTAAGTGCAGGAGATCGTGTTGTCGCATCAGCTTCAATGTTTAGTTCATGCCACGTTGTACTCACTGAGTTTTTGCCTAAATGGGGAATAACAACTGAACTCGTAAAGGGAAATGACCCTGCTGCATGGGCTGCGGCATTGAGCAAGCCA
>WLDA01000019.1 GCA_009705025.1 Actinomycetota bacterium
ATCATCACGAAGTGCACAGAGTTCACCGGTGCATGTTCCAGTGAAAGCAAAAGGAATAAATAGAACTACAACGTTCTTTTTACCTTTGAATGATGAGAGTGAAACTTTCTCTCCATGTTGATCTGATAATTCGAAATCTGGTGCGGCACTTCCAATTGATAATGTCATGCGAGCAAATCTACCGTTTGGCTGACTTTCGTGCCACTAGACGTGTAGCGCTCCAATCAGTTGCAATAGACATTGTTGATGTTTGACTAAGACCTGCAAGTGGTGCGCCATCTTGAATATCACTTGGTTCAACATGTCCGGTGCGGCCAATCTTTGGAGTGAGTACCCAGATGGCACCACTTTCACTGAGATATGTCATTGCATCCATAAGTTCATCGACGAGATCACCATCGCCTTCACGCCACCAAATAAGAACCGCATCAACTACTTCACGGGAGTCTTGATCAAGAAAATCTGTACCTGTGATTTCTCGAATGCTGGATCGAAGATTTTCGTCACAGTCGGTGCCGTAGCCAAGCTCTAAGACCAGCTCGTCGGCAGTGAAGCCCATGCGCGATGTCACGGGTTAATTGCACCGAATAAGCGCCTCTTACGCAAGGGGGTAGGCAGAAAATATCTGTCCCAGAGTGTGAAAACATCTAGTGGTTCAATTTCACTAACTGGCCGGTATCGACAAGAATATGCCTATGAGAGATAACTTCGAGGCACCCGATCAGATAATCGATCAACTCGTAGATATTGACCCTTCCGAAACAGCCGAATGGCATGCCTCATTTGATGCAGCCCTTGATCATGCGGGACCAGTTCGTGCCCGTTACTTGATGCTCAGTCTTCTAAAGCGAGCACATGAAAAAAATATTGGTGTTTCTGCACTTCGCACAACTGATTACATCAACACAATCTCTCCAGAGAACGAACCAGATTTTCCTGGCGATGAATCTATTGAACGTCGAATCCGCGCATTCAATAGATGGAATGCAGCGATGTTGGTTCATCGTGCGCAGCGCCCAGGTGTTGGAGTTGGTGGACATATTTCAACGTATGCATCTTCTGCTGCACTCTATGAAGTTGGTTTCAACCACTTCTTCCGCGGACAAGATCACCCGGGTGGTGGCGACCAAGTTTTCTTCCAAGGACATGCAAGCCCTGGAATGTATGCACGTGCATTTTTAGAAGGACGCTTTACCGAAACTCAACTCGATGGATTCCGTCAAGAACTTTCGCATCCAGGTGGTGGGCTTTCTTCATATCCTCATCCACGCTTGATGCCAGATTTTTGGCAATTCCCAACTGTGTCAATGGGTATTGGTCCACTCAATGCAATTTATCAAGCACGTTTCAATCGTTACATGCACAACCGTGGAATCAAAGATACAAGCCAACAACATGTGTGGGCATTTCTTGGTGATGGTGAAGTAGATGAAGTCGATACTTTAGGTGCAATCGGTCTTGCTACACGTGAAAAATTAGATAACCTCACATTTGTAGTCAACTGTAATTTGCAGCGCCTAGATGGTCCTGTGCGCGGTAATGGAAAGATTATTCAAGAGCTCGAATCAATATTTGGTGGAGCGGGCTGGAATGTAATCAAGGTTGTATGGGGTCGCGAATGGGATCCGCTTTTGGCCCAAGATCGCGAAGGCGCACTTGTAAACCTTATGAATACAACTCTTGATGGAGATTTCCAAACATTCAAAGCAGAATCTGGAAAGTACATTCGCGATAACTTCTTCGGTCGCGATCCACGTACTGCTGCAATGGTTAGCAATTGGAGCGATGATCAGATTTGGAACCTCAAGCGCGGTGGCCATGATTACCGCAAGCTATTTGCTGCATACACAGCCGCAATGCAGAGCAATGGTCGCCCAACAGTAATTTTGGCAAAGACAATCAAGGGCTGGACTCTTGGTTCTCACTTCGAAGGTCGCAACTCAACGCACCAAATGAAGAAGATGACTCTTGAAGATATTCAGCTATTCCGCGATCGTTTATTTATTCCAATTGCGGATGAGAAACTCGATAAGTATTTACCACCGTATTACCGTCCGGCACCTGACTCACCAGAAATGAAGTATCTAGAAGAGCGTCGCGCAGCGCTTGGTGGATCTATTCCACGTCGTCGTGCTATTTCAAAGCCTCTCCCACAACCTGATGACTCAGTTTATGAATCAGTTCGACGTGGTTCTGGCCAACAAGAAATTGCAACAACAATGGCATTTGTACGCATGCTCAAAGATCTCATCAAGGATCCAGGACTTGGTTCACGTATCGTGCCAATCATTCCTGATGAGGCTCGCACCTTTGGTATGGATTCACTATTTCCAACACTAAAGATTTATTCACCACATGGTCAGCAATACACAGCAGTTGACCGCGAATTGATGCTCTCCTATAAAGAGTCAACATCAGGTGTAATCCTTCACGAAGGTATCAATGAGGCCGGATCTGTTGCCTCATTTACTGCTGTTGGTTCTTCGTACTCAACTCATAACGAGCCAATGATTCCTATTTATATTTTCTATTCAATGTTTGGTTTCCAGCGCACCGGTGATGCTTTCTGGGCAGCAGCAGATCAAATGACTCGTGGCTTTGTAATGGGAGCAACTGCTGGGCGTACGACGCTCAATGGCGAGGGTCTTCAACACGAAGATGGACACTCACATCTATTGGCTGCAACAAATCCTGCTGTTGTTTCATACGATCCAGCATTTGCATACGAAGTTGGACATATCTTCAAAGATGGATTGCGTCGTATGTATGGCGAAAATAGTGAAAACATTTTCTATTACATGACGATTTATAACGAGCCATACATGCACCCTGCAGAACCAGAGAATTTAGATCTAGAAGGTCTTCTCAAGGGTATTTATCTCTACGCACCTGGCGTAAGTCAGAAGAAAAAGCGCACACAGATATTGGCTTCAGGTGTTGCTCTCAACTGGGCACTAAAAGCGCAGAAATTGCTCGAAGAAGATTGGGGCGTATCGGCCTCTGTCTGGTCTGTAACATCATGGAACGAATTACGTCGTGATGGTCTTGCAACTGATTCACACAATCTGCTCAACCCAGGTTCGAAGAAAACTTCTTATATTGCTAATAAATTAGCTGATGCACGTGGTCCAGTTATTGCAGTAAGTGATTTCATGCGCGCTGTGCAAGATCAGATTGCGCCGTGGATTGAGAACCCCTTCTACTCACTTGGCACCGATGGTTTTGGACTCTCTGATACTCGTGGAGCGCTACGCCGTCACTTCAAAGTTGATGCAGAATCAATTACCGTTGCAACTCTTGCTCAACTTGCTAAGTCTGGTGAAATTAATGACAAAGTAGTCCAACAAGCAATTGATAAGTACCGAATCTTTGATATTTCAGCAGCAGATGCTGGTAACACAGAAGGTTCTGGTTGATTATTTAGTTGGCTTTTGCACTACAGCGTGAGCAAAATATGGAACAAATAGCAGCATAAGTGCGGGTATAAAGAGTGCAAGGCCCAAGTTGGTTGCTTGCGCTGTCCAAGCAACTATCCACTTCGTTACAAAAACTAAGAATACGTTTATTAGCATTACTTCAGCCATCACGATACTTGCCGGAGCGCTTGATCGCGTATTGGCGGCATTCGTAAATATCGGACCGATAAATGAAGATCCAAGTCCAGAGATAAACATTCCGATGAGTAAAACTAGTAAGGCAATATTTTGATGCTCTCTTCCAAGGGCCATCGCTGCTGCAACTGCTGCAAAACAACCGACTCCAGCTCCTACAGCGCCAAGTGTTACCAACTTTTCAATCGCGTGATTATCAAAGAGTCGATGAATTGCAAGTCGGCCAAGAATCATGGCAATCATGAAGATAATAAATGGGAAAGTATTCATTCCGTTGTCGAAGCCCAAAGTTTCTTTGGCAAAAATCGTAATCCAGTCTCCAACAGCAAATTCGAGATAAGAGGCTAATAGCAATCCACCGGCAACGGCTTTATCAAAGTGAAAATTCGATATGAGGGTACGTATCGAATAGTCATTATCGGGGCTCAAATCTGGATCAATCATTTCGGGTGAAAGTAAATAGAAAACAAATAACATCGTTGAAAACACTAAGAGCGTCAATACGGTTATATGAACTTGAAGAGAGACTCTACCTACTAAAAATCCAGCTAGGAGAGCCGATAACAATGCTCCAGCACTCCACACTCCACTGAGATGAGTTAGATGGATCTTTCCTGTTCGGGCCTGCAAATGGAATGTTTGTGTTTGGTTGGCAATTACGTAAGCAGAAATAGCGCCACCGAAAATAATATTGAATAGTAAAAATACTGCACTTGATGTTGTGTGAACGAGAATAAGAAGACAAATCATAATTGTGCTCACTGATGCGAAATAGATAATTTTGTTTCCGTACCTGTGAACCACATGGCCCATTGTCAAAAGACTGATTATTGAACCGATAGAGCCAGTACTCAGAAGTGAACCAAACTGACCATTACCTAAATGAAGATTAGCTTTCAATTCTGGAAAGCGCGGCGCCAGAGCCATGATTCCAAAACCGAAGAGAAAATAGGTACTACGCAATAAATCTAATTCGCGCTTAGGGGATACTTTTCTCATCAATAGAGTGCATTCGCTAAGGCGCTACGGGCTGAAATAACGCGAGGGTCGGCAGGGTCTACGAGTACAAAAAGAATGAGCAGGTGATCTTTCGCTTTAGTCTTGTCTTCTCCCGCATGAGCACGGATGAAATCAAGCAAGCGATTGAAAGCGGCTTCTATATCCCCCGTTACCACAGACATATCTGCAGCGTTTATTTGAAGGGCAACATCATCCAAATTTTTATCGGCTTGATTCTTGATGACTGCTGGATCTAATTTTTCAGTACGAATCAGCAATTGGGTCTGGGCAAGACCTAACTTTGCAAAAGGATCATTTGGTTTTCTATTCAGTAATTTCTTATATGCCGCCTCTGCGCTATTGAAATCCCCTGCCTCTAATGCAGCGAGCGCTTCATCTTCTTCAGGTTCAATTTTTTCAACTGGTGCATCGCCAATTCCTTGTTCGGCTGCAAGCGCTAAAACTTTATCGATAACTAAACGCACTTGAGCTTCAGGATAATTTTGTTCAAAAAGTGGAACCATCTGTTCCTTTATAAGGGCCACAGCAAATGGAATTGTTGCTACTTGTAGCGCTTGGGCTACCTGTGGCTGGGCATCAATATCCACGCGAGCAAGTAACCATGCTCCAGCGCTCTCTTTTTCAATTTTTCCAAGTGTTGTAACCATTTCAACAGATTCTGGGCTTCGCGAAGACCAACAGATAATGATGACTGCTTTAGTGCGCGATGCAACAAGAATTTCTGAGGTCAAATTTGTAGGGGTAACTTCGATTCCAGCCATTGGGCCAGTGCTTTCAACTTTTGGTTTTCCTAAGGAACTTAGATCCACCGCTCGTGCAAAATTTGGAGGCAAAGTCACGTGCATATCCTATAGGGCTGTTGGTTCAACTCCAGAATCTCGACGAAATGGCAAAATATCTTTGAAGTATGCCTGAGTTGCAAATTCCAATCCGACATCTTTTCCAGCCTTTTCATTGAGATACCAGCGATGCTCTAGTACTTCATGGAAGAGTTGAGCATGTTCAATACGTCCTCGAAGTGATTCGGGAATCATTGCAATAATCGGATTGAATACTTCGCGCAACCATTTACTCGCGCTTACTTGAATTGTTGGACGAGGTTCTGCTTCACGGCCTCGATATCGATCAAACGATGCCAGCAGACGCTTTGCTTGTAATTCTTCGGTCTCGAGTCCCGTAAGTTCGCGCAATCGTGCTTGGTGGTAGCCAGCAGCAACAAGTTTTGGTTGGAAAGAAAGTAATTTAGTTTCTCCATCCAGTGAAACAGATACCTCTTCAACAGCAAATCCAAGGTCTTGTAGGTGGCGCATCGCTTTTTCAACTGCATGTCGATCCGATGGATCAAGTAATTGTGGCTCTCGAAGCGTTGCCCATAATCTGCGATAGCGCTTTATGACTGCCTCACTTGCACGAATTGGATCCATTCCAGGATAGAGAACACCTGATAGGGCTAAATCATCGAGCTCAGCTGCGACATTGAAATGTGCAATCTCTAAATCATGTTCGCGTTGGCCATCACTAAGTGTTTTCTGAAATTCGCCCGTTTCTGCATCGACTAGGTATGCAGCAAAACCTTCGGCATCTCTGCGAAACAAGGTATTAGAAAGCGAACAATCTCCCCACCAAAAACCTAAGAGATGAAGGCGCACAAGCAAAAGGGCGAGCGCGTTAGCCATAGTTGTTATTTCATGGACAGAGACAGCGCCAGATAAGAGCACGCGAAATGGCAGCGAGTATGGCAAGAAACGAGTAGCTAGAGCGCACGGTAATTCTTCGCCTTGGGGATTTTTGCGCCCTTCAACAACAGCGATTGGTTCAACACTGGGTGCACCTAATTTGTTGAGTTCTCGTAGGATTTTGTATTCACGATTAGCAAATTCCGAAACCGTTTCTTTGACTGCATACACTTCAGCATCGGGTGCATCACTGGCGCGCACTAATCGAACGACGTGTCGTGAAATACCACGCTTTTCTGCAAGTGAAGGATCTTCAGGCCATTCCTCAAGACTTTGGTGCCATGGCAAAACAGTGACAGCGGCGATCTCTTCACCAAGTCCTGTTATTCGAAGTGCCATAAGGTCATTATCTCGTATTTAGATTACGGAGAGATGAACACGTGCCTATCGTGCTCAAGAATATGAGCAATCCCACTTTAGAATGGGGTTATGGTCATCAAAGCAACAATTAAAAAGACTCAAAAGAAGCTTAGTTCATCTATCTCTCGTAAAGAAAAGAATGTAACGCCGCCAGATTATGGTGTTATGGGAGTTCCGATAAATCGTGCAAATCCATTCTATTTTGGCTTTATTGCAACAACAGGGGCACTCTGCGCAATAGTTCTTTTGCGAGCACTTGCTAGCACAAGCCAAATATTTATTCTTATTCTCATCGCTCTCTTCCTAGCAACTGGACTCAATCCAGCGGTTGAAGCAATTCGCCGCCGTGGGACAACAAGAAGCCAAGCAGTTGCACTTATTTTTATTCTTGTCATCGCATTTGTTATCTTTTTTGCATGGGTAGTTATTCCACCTGTTGTTTCGCAGGGATCTCAACTTATAAATAAAGGTCCTGAACTCTTGGCGCAATTGAAGAATAATTCATACATAGACCAACTCAATGCTCAGTATGGACTCATTGATACTCTGCAAAGCAAGCTGCTCTCCATTACTAAAGATGGCACGCTACTTATTTCAACATTCGGTGGAGTCGTTGGCGTTGGAAAGTCGGTATTGAGCGGAACTTTTTCAGGGCTCACAATATTGATTCTGACCCTATATTTCTTGAGCTCTCTTCATCAAGCAACAGAACTAGGTTTGAGCCTTGTACCTGCTAGTCGTCGCGAGAGAGTTCGCAGATTGACATATGCAATTATCGATCGGGTTGGCCTATTCGTTGGTAGCCAAGTGATAATCGCATTTATGGCAGCGATATACATATTCTTCTTGGCAATTTTCTTAGGACTGCCTTCACCTATCGCAATTGGAATGGTTGTGCTTGTTTGTGGTCTTGTGCCGCTCATCGGTCACTTCTTAGGATGTGGCGTAGTCACTATCATCGCTCTGACACAATCTATTTCAATTGGAATTATTGCTTTTGTCGCTTACGTTCTCTATGTGCAAGTTGAGAACTACGTAGTAACACCACGCATCATGAAGCGAACTCTTTCAGTACCAGGAGCTGTAACAATTATTTCAGCCATGATTGGTTCATCATTGCTCGGGCTAATCGGAGGATTACTTGCTGTTCCTGTTGCTGCTGCTGTTATTTTGATTCTAGATGAAGTAGTTATTCCTAAGGCAAATAACGAGTAATTAGTACTCCAAAGGTAGCGGCGCCTTATCTGGTGCAACTACCTTTGTTATCTCGCTAAGTACTCGATGCACCGATGGCTCTCCTATCCATAAATGTTTCGCGCCATCAACTGCAATAATCTTCATTTGTTTCACTGATGCAAAACGAACTCTTGCCTCATCTGGTCTTAGGTAATCATCAAATTCAGGGACAAGTGAGGTTATAGGCCGGCCATCTTGAGCCCAGAATTGCAAATCAGAATCAACTGAGGTGCGAAGCGGTGGGCTAAGGAGAATCAATCCTTGAAGGCGAGAATCGCGTGCATGGCGAAGTGCGAGATCTGTTCCGAATGACCAACCAACAACCCAGAGTTTTTCAATTTTCAAAGTGTCAAAGCAGTACGCAAGCATCGCTTCAACATCTAATCCCTCTGCCCCGCCGTTATCAAATGTTCCTGTACTCGTTCCGCGATCACTTGTTGTGCCGCGGGTATTGAAACGCACAACAGTGATGTCGGCTAATGCAGGAAGTCGGTATGAAGCTTTCTTGAATACATGGCTGTCCATCATTCCACCAGCAGTTGGAAGCGGATGTAAAAATAAGATCGCCCCTCGGGAGTTGGCGATTGGTTGTGCAACTTCTCCTACCAATGTGATTCCATCTGAAGTTCTTACTTCGAACTCCGTACGTGTGGCGGGCAGGACCGTATTGGCTCTAATCACTTCGGTCATACTTCAAATCTTATCTATAGGGCACTACTCTTTTCTCCATGGTCATTCATCACGGAGCAACTTTTGATTCCCACTTTCCAGTTACAGGCGAAGTAGTTGGCACATATCCAATATTTGGTGCAGACGATGTACAGGTAGCAGTTGCATCTGCTCGCGTCGTCTCTCCGGCATGGCAAAAACTTGGATTCAATGGCAGAAAGAGAGTCTTGCTCGCCTGGAGTAATCTCATTATTAATCGTGTAGATGAAGTAACTGAACTCATTTCACGAGAAACTGGAAAGCCAGTAAGTGATGCAAAATTAGAAGCTAGTTTGGCTGTTACTCACCTTGGTTGGGCAGCGCGCAATGCAGGGGAAATCATGCGTACATCGCATCGCTCTCCTGGTTTAGTGATGGCAAATATGTCAGCAACGGTTGAGCGCTCACCACTTGGTGTCATCGGTGTAATCGGTCCGTGGAACTATCCAATATTTACACCGATGGGCTCAATTGCATATTCATTGGCAGCAGGTAACACGGTTGTATTCAAGCCAAGTGAATTCACACCTGGTGTTGGAATGTGGCTAGCTCAAACATTTAGTGAAGTTGCACCATTTGAACATATCTTTACATGTATTACTGGTCTTGGTGAAACAGGAAAAGCACTCTGTGAAAGTGGAGTTGATAAGTTAGCTTTCACAGGGTCAACAAAGACTGCAAAGATTGTTGCGGCAACGTGTGCGACAACCATGACACCTGTTGTTCTTGAATGTGGAGGAAAAGATCCAGTGATCGTGGCAGCAGATGCCGATATCAAACGCGCTGTTGATGCAACTATCTGGTCTGCGATGAGCAATGCAGGACAGACATGTATTGGTGCAGAACGTGTTTATGTCCACGAGAGTGTTGCAGATGCATTTATTGCCGGAATGGTTGAAGCAGCAAGAAAGATTCATCCTGGTGCACCTGGTGTCGGAAATTACGGACCAGCAACAATGCCAAAGCAACTCGACATCATTGAATCCCACATCAAGGATGCAATTGCTCGTGGAGGAACTCCCGTTTTTGGTGGAGCCGATTCTGTAAAGAAGCCCTACGTTGAACCAGTAATTTTGGTTGATGTGCCTGAAGATTCAACTGCTGTGCGCGAAGAAACTTTCGGACCAACAATTGTTATCAATAGAGTAAACAGCATGGATGAAGCTATTCAACTATCAAATGCTTCACGTTATGGACTTGGCGCATCTATCTGGTCCAAGCGTCAAGGCAAAAGAATTGCTTCACAACTCAAATGTGGAATGGTTGCAATCAATTCAGTGATTTCATTTGCTGCAATTGCATCCGTGCCATTTGGCGGCGTCAAAGACAGTGGTTATGG
>WLDA01000002.1 GCA_009705025.1 Actinomycetota bacterium
AATTTGGCGCTGATGTTTCTCATCTCAATCTTCATAAAACTTTCTGTATTCCTCACGGTGGTGGGGGACCAGGTGTTGGTCCAGTTATTTCGAAAGCGCATCTAGCGCCCTTTCTACCTAACCATCCATTAGATTCAACAGCAGGTCCTACAACCGGGCCTGGACCGATTTCATCTGCGCCATTTGGATCTGCAAGTATTTTGCCAATTTCTTGGGCCTACATTCGCCTCATGGGGGGAGAAGGTCTAACTCACGCGACAGAGGTTGCAATCCTGAATGCGAATTACATGGCAGCGCGACTCAAATCTTCATATCCAATTCTCTACACCGGTAATAAAGGTTTGATTGCACATGAATGCATTCTCGATTTGCGTGAGATAACCAAAATTTCAGGAGTAACGGTTGATGACATTGCAAAAAGATTGATGGACTTTGGTTTCCATGCTCCGACGATGTCATTCCCTGTTGCTGGAACACTAATGATTGAACCAACTGAGTCAGAAGATATTCTCGAGATGAATCGCTTTATAGATGCAATGGTCGGTATTCGCCACGAAATCCAAGAGATCATCGATGGGAAACAAGATATTGACGGTTCACCGCTTCGACATGCGCCCCACACCATTGGCGCAATTGCTGCCACCAATTGGGAGCGCTCGTATTCACGTGAAGAGGGGGCATTCCCAGCCACGATTACAGGCCTTATTCCGGGTGAATTGATTGGGGCTCGAGGAAAGTATTGGCCAACTGTTGGGCGCATTGATGGCGCCTTTGGAGACCGGAATTTAGTCTGTTCCTGCGCACCAATAGAGGCATATAGCTCCTAATTGAGCCTGTTCGACGTGGGGATTGGTAATTCTGTTTTACTTTACATAATGTAACTTATCGGCGTTACCTACACGCTCAGATGTAGATACGCCTGGTGATAAACCCAAGGATTCCAAGGCCTGCCAGTGTCAGCAAGAAAGTCCAATTCCCTAGTTTATTAGCCAGTGTTTGCCCAGAATAAAGTTTTGAATCTGCAAACAAATGATCAGGTTGATTACTGATTGTAGATTTCAGAATATTTCCTTGAAAATCGATAACTGCAGAAATTCCTGTGGTTGAAACACTGACGAGATCTCGATGATTTTCGATTGCTCGAATTCGAGATATCGACAATTGTTGCGCACTTTGGGCGCTCGTACCGAAAGTTGCATTATTGGTTTGAACAACGAGTAAGTTCGAATTGCGACTGACACGTCGTATATATGAATCATCGATAAGTTCGTAGCAAATAATTGGCCCTAAGATTGCATTATCGACTTTATGCAGAACATCGACCTTGCCAGGCGTGAAATCTTGTACATCATCGACAAATGGTGAGAAATTCCTGGCAAGACTGCGAAGAGGGATGTATTCACCGAAAGGCGTAAGGTGCCGTTTGATATACGTAGTAACGCCACCTTGATTCCAGAGTATTGAGGCATTTTCTACCTTATTACTATTGCTCAATACCGCACCGATGATAATTGCTTTACCAGTTTCTTCGTTTATATTCGTAAGAATGTTTCGAACTTCTTTGTTGCTATACGGATCCACGTCGACACTATTTTCTGGCCAAATAATAATGTCGAAGTCATCTTTGTCCGCAATTCCTCGTTGTGTTTCTTTCACATGCATATTGAATACAGCCTTAGCTCTAGAATTGAAATCCAATCCGAGTTGAGGAACATTTCCTTGTACAAGTAACGACTTGAAATTTCCGATTGTTATCATAGAGGGCATTGAGATTACTGAGATAAACAATAGCGCTAACACGAATCCATAGATAGCACTGATTTTGATATTGCGTGAAATGAAGAAAAGAAAGAATCCGATCAAGATAACAACACTAGAGAGAAGTGAGACTCCCCCAATTGCAACCACTTCTCGAAACGGTGCGTCCGCCTGACTAAATGCTAAACGCCCCCATGCAAAACCTTCGAATGGGAATATCGAGCGAAGATGCTCTAGTAATAGAAATATCGGTGGGAAAAAAACTACTCGCTTTTTTCTCGCCCATGCCAGCGGTAAGAATAAGAGTGACTCCCCTAGGCAAAGAATAAGCCAGGGAATATTGCCCACATAGGTGGAGCTCCAATGAAGGAGAAATGCATTGAAAGAAAAAGCGATGATAAAAGTATTAGTTACTGAACGTTTACCTTTATGGAGAATCCAAATCCAAATAGAGATTGCTATAGGGGCTAAATACCAACGATCAATTGGCGCATAACTTGCGGATAAGAGCCATCCAGTAAATATTGAAGAAAGAAGCATTACCAACCCAATGCGCTAATCATTTTGTCGACAGATGCACCTAAACCGTATTTCTCCTGGAACTTGTAAATCTCAGAAAGATCTTTTGGCTTAGTTGGCATAGCAATCTCCATTGAAGGTATTGACACATCTCGTGCGCAATGTACAAGAGTCGGTGCGATTTTGAGATAATCGATACCTTCTAGAATCTTTTTGCTAAGCGCTGGTGCAAATGGCGAATCATCCGCTTTAGCTATAGCAATCGCCTCTTCGACATTGGCAGCGTTATTCGCAATAATCGCAGCACCTTTTTCGCCAATACCTTTGACCCCTGGTAATCCATCAGAGGGATCTCCACGAAATATTGCAAAGAGTGCGTATCTATCACCTGGAATAAGATATTTATTGGCAACCCATGCGTGATCAACTAAATCGTGTTGCGAAACTCCTTTAGCTAGATAAACAACCTTGATGTCTTGCTTATCATCCACTAATTGAAAAAGATCGCGATCACCAGTAACGATACGTATCGGACCTTTTTCGCGCACTGCAAATGTTGCCATCACATCATCGGCTTCATAATCGTCAACGCCAACTAATGGAATGCCGAAAAGATCCAATAAATCTAGGAGTATCGGAATTTGCGCTGTGAGAGTTTCAGGCTCTTCTTCCTCCCCCTCAACATCGAGACGATTTGCTTTGTAATCCGGAAAAAGATCTACGCGCCATGATGGTCGCCAATCACCCTCAATACAAGCAACAATTCGATTTGGCTTGTACATTCCAATCAATCGCGCAGTCATATCTAGATAGCCTCTAATTGCATGCACAGGCATCCCATCGGGGGCAGTCAAAGTGTCGGGCATTCCGTAATAAGCGCGATACCAAAGTGAGGCGCTATCTAAGAGCATCAATGTCATAGATCGCTCATTAAATATGCGACGACTCCGCGATCCAAACGCTTCACGCCCTCTTTGCATTTCTCTCGAAGATTTTCACTCGCTCCACCAATTTGAGTGAGTAAATCGATAAGTTGTTTGGTCGAACGCACGAAATCACCGACCGAAAGATCACTTCCCTTGAGAACACTTGATAGAGATTGTCCATTCCCCCAGCGATATGAGATGGAACAGAAACCAAAATCAGGTTCTTTCTGCGTCTTCACACCAAAATCATTTTCTAATTTTTCAAGTTGAACCCAAAGCGAAGCTATTTCAGAGAGAGCATTGGCTACATTGATATGCGGAATCTTAGGAGCAAGATTTTCTTGAGAACGAGATTGGAAAATCATGGACGAGGCCACAGATAGGAGCTCTGTAGCACTGAGATTATCAAGGAGTCCTAAGCGAATAGTTTCAGTCAGCAACAGATCAGATTCGGCATAAATTTTCGCCAGAATCTTTCCCTGCGGAGAACTCTTTTCGCCATCGATATATTCGAGATGCGTCAAAACATCACAGATTTGATCGAATGTCTTTGCTATCACGTGTGTTCGATTCTCGACACGTTTGGTAAGACCATCGTTCTCACGTCGTAGTCGATCTGCTCGTTCTGCTAGGCGGGCATGAGTCTCGCGGTCACTGCAACCATGGCAACTGTGCTCACGCATTCCCTTTTTGAGCCCTTGCATTTCTGATTCGAGATGGGCTCGTTGCCTATTGTCAAAGCTCTTTTTACCATCACGTTTAGACAATAAAATTTCAATCTCGCGAATCTCGCGACGCAGACGTGCATAATCGTTGAAATCGCCAAGATGGCACGTTGCATCCTTCATTAGATCAGCCATAGCAACGTTATTCTTTTTGATCTGTCGTGTCAGACCAACTACTGCTCTGTCAGCTTGAAATTGTGCAAATGAAGATTCGAGAGAACCCCGAGCGCGTTCACGACCAAATCGAGAGATGAGATTTATTGCCATGTTGTACGTTGGTGCAAAGGAAGAACGTAGAGGATACGTACGAGTGGATGCGAGTCCGGCAGCTGTTGCAGAATCAACTGTTGGAGACCACTGGATAACAGCATTACCTTCAATATCAATACCACGACGACCTGCACGACCAGTGAGTTGCGTGTACTCCCCCGGAGTGATTGGAACGTGCGCTTCACCGTTATATTTCACAAGTTTTTCTAGTACGACAGTACGAGCTGGCATATTGATTCCAAGTGCCAATGTCTCTGTTGCGAAAACTGCCTTCACTAATCCTTTTTGAAACAACTCTTCTACTGCACCTTTGAAACTCGGTAACAAACCTGCGTGGTGGGCAGCGATACCTCGCTCTAAAGCGGTGAGCCAATCATCAAAACCAAGAACTACCAAATCTTCTTCAGCTAAGTTCTGTGTATATCGCAGAGCGGTTTCTCTGATGATTGCACGTTCTTCCGTGTTCGTTAGTCGGATGCCAGCCTGCAAGCACTGCTTTACAGCGGCGTCACAACCAATGCGTGAGAAGATAAATGTAATCGCTGGCAAGAGATTCTCTCGATTTAGCTTTTCTATAATGTCGGCGCGCGTAAGACGCCCACCTTCTTCGCTAAATCGTTCGCGGCGTTGGCGAGGCACTCTTATTTTGCGCATCGCCTCGCGTTCCAACTTCAAGATTTCAGCGTTGATTTGTCCAGGTTGCGAGAATAGATCGACAAGGCGATTACCGATTAGAACATGTTGGTAGAGAGGAATAGGTCTAATTTCACTCACAATGACTTCAGTACTTCCTCTAATCTCACCTAACCATTCACCAAACTCTTCGGCATTTGAAACTGTTGCAGAGAGTGAAATTACTTGGACACTTTCCATCAAGTGAATGAGTACTTCTTCCCATACGGCACCTCTGAATTTGTCGGCAAGATAATGGACCTCATCCATTACGACGCATCCTAAATTCTTGAGAGTTGAAGAATTCGCATAGAGCATGTTGCGAAGCACTTCAGTAGTCATAACGAGAATATCTGCTTCGCTATTGATACTCGTATCTCCAGTAAGAAGCCCAACTCGATCTTCTCCGAAACGAGCGACAAATTCTTGGTACTTTTGATTAGAGAGTGCCTTGATCGGAGTTGTATAAAAACATTTCATAGAACGACGCAAGGCGATGTAGGCAGCGAATTCTCCTACAACTGTCTTACCTGCACCCGTCGGCGCTGCTACTAAGACCCCTTTGCCATCTTCAACTGCATTGCATGCAGCAATTTGAAATGGATCAAAAGGAAATTCGAAGGTTTCGATAAATTCGGCAGTGATTTGAAATTTTTTACGCGCACTAGCTGCGGCAAATTTTTCCGCTGGTGAGGCTACGGTATCCATGTAGAAAGAGCCCCCATTACGCATTCAGCCGAAATAGGTAACTGTCCTATCCGCTCACCATCTGCATAGGCAACAGTATCGGCTTCAATACGAACTCTTTTGCTTCTATATACATCTACCTCTGGGTGGTGGATGTGTTTTCCGCTATATACCTTGGGAAATACTCGAATGAATTCAGGAATCGAAACTGGACGCAAAATCATGACATCGAATAATCCATCTTGAATACTTGCATCGGGGCACACTTTCATTCCGCCGCCATACGATGAGCCATTTCCAATTGCAATCAACATCGCTTGTGTTGAAATCACCTGATCGTCTAGTTCTATTTCATAATGAACAGGCTTGAATTTCGGTAGCTCAAGTGCAATAGCAGCGTTGTATCGCATAGGACCTTTTGGCCATTTGAGAATATTTGCCCGTTCGTTAACAATCGCATCGAATCCTGATGAGAGAACGGCTGCAAACCATTCACCATCGACAAGGCCTAGATCTATATTTACAGGATTAGTTTCAAATACTCGTTGCAGATAGGCAGTTATCTCATCGAGAGACCAACCTAAAGTCCTGACGAAATCGTTGCCCGTTCCCCCTGGAATAAATGCAATTGGAATATTGGCGGGAACTGCAGATTGTAAAATAAGATGCGCTAAACCATCTCCCCCAACTGCAATGATTCCGTCGATAAGAATTCGATCCCTAGATATTTTCTCTTTGAGAGAGGTAGAAAGTGAATGTGCATTCACACCTGTGACAATTTCATAATCAATGCCTCTACTTGAACAAAAGCCCGCCACTTTTGTACCCATCGTTGCGCCTCGACCCTGTCCCGATGTCGGGTTGATCGCAATGAGCCACATCGGCTAAATCTTCTCCGCGGAATCGATTGGTGAGACCCCATCTATGGCCTTAGAGGATTTCTTATCGCGTCGCTTATCAACCAATAACGCTATTCCCCCAGCCATAAAATAGAGGAGACACAGCGGTAGCGCGAGTAGAAGCATGGTAAATGGATCAGCTGTCGGTGTGAATGCCGCTGTAAAAAGAACGATTGAGAAAATCCATATACGCCAAGGTTTCAGAATTGTTTGACCGCGAAGGAAACCGATCAGATTAAAAGTGACTAGAAATACTGGTAACTCAAATGCCAAACCAAAAATTAGGATTATTCGCATCACAAAGTCTAGGTAATCATCGAATTTTACAAGGTTTGATAATGAATTTGGAGTAAAGCCAAAGAGTACTTTTATCGCAACCGGGAGAACTAAATATCCTAATGTGGCACCGGCGGCGAAAAATGGTGTAGCAGATAGGATAAAAAATATTGAGTTTCGTTTTTCCTTGCGGTGCAAACCTGGAGCGATGAAGGCCCAGAGTTGATAAAGCCACAATGGTCCCGACAAAATCACACCTGTTAGAAGTGCAACCTTGATCTGCAAATTCAGAGGGCCGAGAACGCCGTTTATGTAAAGAGAGCCACAGCTAGTATCTCCATTAGCTTGCGCGGCGGCTAAATCGCACACTGGTTTTGCTAAGTGTGTAATTATTGGATTATAAAAAATCCAACCAATGACTGCACCTGCCGTTATGAATAAAACGGCACGAAAAAGTCTTTTTCTAAATTCACGCAAATGATCGAGCAGCGGCATACGACCGCTAGAGGTGGCCGCCATAGAGATTACTTTTCGGTGCTGCCCTCTTCGCCGTTCTTCTTTTCATCTGTATTCATTTCTTTCATCTCACTCTTGAAAATACGCATAGAACGACCGAGTGAGCGGGCAGAATCTGGAAGACGCTTAGCTCCAAAGAGCACAAGAACGACAATAAGTAGGATCAAAATATGGCTTGGCTCGCGTAGAAACATACATACCCCTTTGTGATTCGTACCTGGCTGAAATACTACCCCGAAAACTCGCGCTTATCTAAGGAAGGCCTTACTTCCCCTCATAAAGTGCCAAAAGGGCTCGGGCGCTAGAAACGATATCGGCTCTTTCAGCCTCTGGGGAGAGAAGTTCAACAGATGCGCCGGCGGAAAAAATCATCCTTCTCATCCATTCGGCGGTGAAGGAAGAAATCTCTTTCTCTATTCCTGTATGGAGCTCTTTATCGTCTCCTTCGAATTCAAAAAGTTCTCTGGCTGCACGCAAATGAGAATGAATACGAATTCGATATGCGCGAGCAGGGCTTTCGATCATCTTCGAGACTTTTTCGGCTTTCAATTTCTTCACACCTTCATTGGCATACTGAATCCGATCGAGACGAAATGTTCGAAATGATTGAGCTTGATCGCAATATGCAAATACATATTCGTGAAATGCATCGTTTTGCCATTCGATTGGCAATATTGTTCGTTGCGAGATTCGGTCGGCATATAGCGAGTGATATCGAATATCTAGAGATGTACCTGTAGCGATCGATTTAGTTATCGTAGATCGGATCGAACCATCAATTGCTGGCTCTGCCTTCAAATGAGCTTGTAAGCCTATGAGCCCCCGTAATCGCTGTGACAACTGATCGATTTTCGTAATGAGATCTTCACGTTCAACGCTTAGCGCGCTGCGAACAAGATCGAGCCCTAGCAATAAGGCAATCGCTTCTTCCTTATTGAGCGATCGCGGATTCTCTAATGTTTGTGCATTTCGAATAGTAACGAAGCCAGAATCAAAAGAGAGATCAATCAATTCCAAAGGTGTATATCCGGGTAGTCCACACATCCATAAGGTCGTTAGGTCTGCGTTCATTTCACTTTCAGTAACACCGAAATTCTGCGCAAGAGTTTCCAAGGCAATTCCTTGATGTGCATGTAAATAAGGAACAAGGTCAAGCATGCGTGCAGCTTTATTGAGAGGCGACGTTGAATTCTTAGCCATGGAGGGAAACCAATTCATGTAATGCTTGAATTACTCCTGTGCGTAATCCATCGTCAGTAATTACTTTTGCATCTGACCCGTGCCATAGAACGAGTTTTATCATTCTCTCTACATCGGGGTAAGAAATACTAATTCGATCCCACTCCCCCATGTCCTCAACCTTGGTAGCCATGTGTCGGAGAACATGGGCTTTACCTTTGCGAATATCTAGTTGTGAGGTAAGAAGAGAATCAGCACCGCTGAGCTGAGCGACTAAATCAAAATCTTTGGGAATTTCATAGGACTTACCTTTGGATGCTTTAGAAATATCGCCATCTATTCGATCAAATCTGAAAATGCGAATGCCTTCACGTTTGTGGTCAAAACCGACAAGGTACCAATGACCATTTCGAGTCGCTATTCCATACGGATCTACGATTCTCGCCTCGATACTCAAATCAGCAGCAATGTAATTGAATGTAACTGGGATGCGCGACGTGATTGAAGTTGTAAGGGTTTCAAAACTTATATGAGAAGAACTCAATCGTGGAGTCATTGCAGGCAGTGAATCGATATCAGAGACGACACCGATTGATGACAGACGCAGGAGTGCGCTTTGAGCTGCACCGTCGAGCGCTGCGCCTCTCCAGGCTTCAGCAGCAAGAGAGAGCAAACCTAGATCTTCACCAGAAATATCATCGAGATTGAGTGCATAACTCTCTGGTCTAATTCGATAACCTGCTTCATCATCAAATAACGGATCGAAGCTACCAACTTCAATCTCGATTCCTAAATTGCGCAGATCATCTTTATCTCGCTCAAACATTCTTTCTTTAGTCTCGGGTGAGCCTTCATATCCTTCGACAGTTCGAAAAATCTCACTCTTCGTGATGAATCTCTTCGTTGCAAGTAGTGCAATGGTGAGATTAACTAAGCGCTCACTCTTCCGTGACACCGTAAGAACCCTTCGCAGGTCGACGTCTGCGTGCAAGTACTTCTACACCAGGTGCCATTCGACGAGATTGAATGAGAAAACCTGTGTGACCAATCATGCGCTGTTGTGGGCGAACTGCTAAACCTTCGTGGTGCCATCCGCGAACTATCGTTTCGCTGCTTTCTGGCTCAGTGAATCGACCATCATCTTTGAGAGCTTCCGCTGTAACTGAAAGTTGTGTCGTCGTTGCAACGTAGGCAAGAAAAACTCCTCCGGGGCGCAATGCTCGAGCTGCAAGATCAACACATTCCCATGGAGCTAACATGTCGAGGACAACGCGGTCGTATTCAGATTCATAATTTTGGTCTTGTAAATCTCCGACGCTAAGCGACCAATTCGTTGGCTTTTCCCCAAAATAGTTTGAAACGTTTGAGTGGGCATTCTCGGCAAAATCTGCACGTCTTTCGATTGAATTTACTTTTCCTGTTGGCCCAACTGCTCGCAATAGTGAAATCGTAAGAGCGCCGCTACCAACACCAGCTTCAAGAACTCGTGCCCCTGGATAAATATCAGCAAGTCCAACAATCATTGCTGCATCTTTTGGATAAACAATTGTTGCTCCACGAGGCATCGTAAGAACATAATCTGCAAGAAGCGGCTTGAATGCAGTGAATTTCAATCCTGCCGTAGTTGCAACGACGCTACCTTCAGGCAATCCGATGAGTTCGTCATGAACAATCCACCCTTTGTGCGTATGCCACTCTTTGCCAGGTGTGATTGTGAAGCTATAAAGCTTGCCTTTTGGGTCGGTAAGTTGAATACGATCACCAGCAGCGAAATACCCGAGGTTAGACACCAGAGCATTCTAGGCGTTTGAGGGTATCTTCGCCTCTATGGAACTACCTCTTCGACTATCCCCGAGTCGCATATCTGATTTCAATAATTGTCCTCAGCACTATAAATATCGCGTCGTCGATAAGTTACCTGAACCGCCGAGCATTGATGCTGAACGAGGAACACTTGTCCATACAGTTTTACATGATCTATTTGAATCACCCGCGTCAGAACGGACTCCAGAGAAAGCTATCGAATTGTTGCCTTCTCGCTGGTTGGATCAGCTAGAGGGAAAGCCAGATTTAGCAGCGCTCGTTACAAACGAAAAAGAATGGCTGGATAGAGCAAGTGCATTATTGCGAGTGTATTTTGATTTAGAAGATCCATCATCCTTTGAAGCAACACATCGTGAATTGCATTTGGAAAATGATCTAAGTGAGCGACTCTATCTACATGGGTACGTTGACAGATTAGATATAGCTCCAACTGGTGAAGTAAGAATAATTGATTACAAAACGGGTAAGTCACCAAAGCCAGGATGGGAAGAAAAAGCCCTCTTCCAACTTCGTGTTTATGCCCTCCTCTACTGGAAGAATCATGGAGTACTCACTCGCTTGCTTCAATTGATTTATTTGGGAGATGGCAAGGTTGTGCGCAGTCAACCAACTATCGCTGATTTAGAGTCAACAGAAAAGATGCTGATGCAGATTGCTCGGGATTTAGAAGCATCGTATGAAAAGGATTACTGGCCAACAAAGACGAGTCGTTTATGCGATTGGTGTCATTTCAAAAGTATCTGCCCTGCACACAATAATTAGACTTGTGTGAAATCTCCGTAATACTTTTTCAATACAGCAAGATCAAGTTCTTCTAAACTCTTTATAACCCTTACTCGTTTCGATTCTTCGACTGTTACAAAATGCGGAACTGCTATTAGGAACGCACCTGATGCACTAGCCGCTGCGACGCCGGTGAGAGAATCCTCAAAAATCAAACAATTCTCAATATCTACCCCGAAGAATTCGGCTGCTTTGAGATATCCCTCTGGATCTGGTTTGGTATTTTTGACATCGTCAGAAGAAATTGTGGTTGCGAAATCGTGTTCTACACCGCTAAGAACAGCATTGACGATATTTCGCGGACTAGCCGACACCATCGCAATTGGAACTCCTGCCACTTTCAGTGCGCTGGCTAATTTTTGCGCTCCTGGCATTAGCTGTGTTCCGGACGAAAGTTTGGCGACGACTATTTCTACAAGTGTTTTAGTGAAAAATTCTGGACTTTGAACTCCTACTAAGGAAAACATATATTCCCCAACACGAGTGAGTGGACCACCAAGGCAATGAACTTGGTCTTCATGAGTCCAGGTGTGCCCATGTCGTGCCATCAATTCAGTTTCACCTTCAAGCCAAAGTGGTTCAGAATTTGCAAAAAGCCCATCCATATCGAAGAACACAGCGCTAAAAAAGTTCTCCATTAGTTCGCGTTGAAATACTTTGCTTCTGGGTGATGAACAATGATTGCGGAGGTTGATTGTTCAGGATGCAATTGGAATTCCTCAGATAACTCAACTCCGATGCGACCAGGTTCCAACAATTCACATAGCTGGACTTGCTGTTCCAGATCAGGACAAGCCGGGTAGCCAAATGAGTAACGTGAACCGCGATAACCCTGATCCAATATTTCTTGAAGATCAGGTGAATCCAAATTATTGAGTGCCAATTCCTCACGTATGCGTGCATGCCAATGCTCCGCTAGTGCTTCTGTGAGCTGTACAGATAGACCATGAAGCTCTAAATAGTCTCTGTAAGCATTTGCCTCAAACAATTTTGCGCTAGCGGCACTTACCGCTGCACCCATTGTCACGATATGGAAAGCAACAACATCGGCCTTCCCTGAATCTTTACTTGCAAAAAAGTCACTAATGCAAAGGCGTCGATCTCGCGTCTGCCTTGGGAAAGAAAAACGAGTGCGCTCTTTACCTTTGTCGGGACCTTCATGATGCAGGATTACTAAATCATTTCCATCACTAACGCATGGGAAATAACCGTATACAACAGCGGCGTTGAGCCACCCTTGTGATTGTGCTTCATTGAGCAATGAACGCAAGCGTGGACGGCCCTCTTCTTCAACCATCGTTTCATATTCGCCACGATTTCCTTTAAGTCCCCATTGACCTACAAAGAGCGCTCGTTCATCGAGCATCCCTGAATATTGCGCAAGTGGAATTCCCTTGACGACACGTGAGCCAAAAAATGGTGTGTTGGGAATATCAATATCGATTGCAACATCACTTCGACGCGTATCAATTTCGACATTGAGCGAACTCTTTCGAGTATTTGCTACTTTACGTTCGCGAAGCGCAGGAAGTGCAGCGCCTTCTTCTCCACGCTTTACGGCCATGATTGCATCCATAAGGCGCAAGCCTTCGAATGCATCGCGTGCATAACGCACTTCACCCGGGAAAACTGAAGCTAAATCCTGCTCAACATAAGCACGAGTAAGTGCTGCTCCCCCAAGAACAATTGGCCACTTTTGATCGAGTCCTCGAGCGGTAATCTCTTCGAGATTTTCTTTCATGATTACAGTCGACTTCACTAATAACCCACTCATACCAACAGCATCTACATCTGATTCAAGAGCAGCATCGATAATCTGATTGATTGTTTGCTTGATACCAATGTTGACGACGCGATAACCATTATTTGTAAGGATAATATCGACCAAGTTTTTACCAATATCGTGAACATCGCCTTTGACCGTTGCAAGCAGCATGGTTCCTCGGCCCGCTTCATCTATCTTTTCCATATGTGGTTCAAGCAGTGCCACAGCACTCTTCATCACTTCAGCACTTTGCAATACGAACGGTAATTGCATCTCACCTTTACCGAAGAGCTCTCCAACAACCTTCATACCTTCAAGAAGATAATCATTTATAATTGCTAACGGTGCGATTCCTTGAGCCCTTGCAGCATCTAAATCGTCTTCTAGTCCAACCTTTTCACCATCAATAATGCGTCGTTCTAAACGTCTTTCTAATGGCAGAGCTGCAAGCTCTACAGCACGCGTGTTGCGCGTAGCAGCTAGTTCTACGCCCTCAAAGAGTTGAAGGAATTCTGATAATGGATCATATGTACATTGCTCGCCATCGAATGTACGTCGGTCATAAATGAGGTCAAGGGCAACTTCTTTTTGACGCTCTGGAATACGCGCCATCGGCATGATTTTAGAAGGATGAACAATTGCTGAATCTAGGCCCGCGTTCACGCATTCATGCAAGAAAACAGAATTGAGAACTACACGAGAAGCAGGGTTGAGTCCAAAAGAAACATTGCTAACTCCCAATGTAGTTTGAACATCCGGGAACTCTTGCTTTAGTTTTTTGATTGCAGAAATCGTTTCAATTCCATCACGGCGAGTTTCCTCTTGTCCCGTTGCAATTGGAAAAGTCAGACAATCAATCAAAATGTCACCAGTCTGCATACCCCAGTTATTTGTTAGATCATTGATCAAGCGTCTTGCAACTTGAAGCTTCCATTCGCAATCTCGTGCTTGGCCCTTCTCATCGATAGTCAACGCAACTACACCAGCACCATGTTCAACAACGAGCGGCATGATTTTGGCAAAACGAGAATCAACCCCATCGCCATCTTCGTAGTTCACTGAATTGATGATGCTTCGGCCACCAAGTCGTTCTAATCCTGCTTTTAGAACGGCGGGTTCAGTTGAATCCAAAACAATAGGAAGAGTTGATGCTGTAGCAAAGCGTGATGCTAGTTCTGACATATCTGCAACGCCGTTGCGGCCAACATAATCCACGGAGAGATCGAGCATATGCGCACCATCGCGAATCTGATCGCGTGCGATTTCAACACATGTTTGCCAATCTTCTGCAAGAAGTGCATCTCTAAATGCACGTGAACCATTTGCATTAGTTCGCTCGCCAATGGCTAAATAAGTCTTATCTTGTCTAAAGGGAACATATTGATACAGGGACGACGCTCCTGGCTCAATATCTGTGGCTCGATCAATATTATTCGTTCCGCCTACTTCCTCAACGACTGCTTTGAGATGCTCAGGTGTTGTCCCGCAACATCCACCAATGAGTGATACTCCATAATCTTTTACAAATCCTTTGAGAGCGATAGCTAACTCGGATGGATTGAGCGGATAGTGTGCGCCATTTGCGCCGAGGATGGGTAGGCCTGCGTTAGGCATAACGGATATTCCACAATGTGCGCTCTTAGATAGATAGCGCAAATGTTCTGACATCTCTGTTGGGCCAGTTGCGCAATTGAGACCAATAAGATCAATATCAAGTGGTTCGAGGGCATTGAGTGCTGCTCCTATTTCAGAACCCAACAACATCGTTCCAGTTGTCTCAACAGTTACTTGCGCAATCAAAACGATGTCGCGAACGCTTTTGTCAATCGCTCTACGACCACCATTGACCGCAGCTTTTGCTTGCAATAAATCCTGTGTCGTTTCAATGAGTAGCGCATCTACGCCACCATCGATTAGTCCTTGGGAGGCTAACTCATATGCATCTCTCAATTTTTCATATGTCGTATGTCCAAGACTAGGTAACTTAGTACCTGGTCCGAGTGAACCTAAAACGAAGCGTGGTTTTTCAGGTGTAGAAAATGAATCTGCACATGTACGGGCAATTTTTGCACCTTCAAAAGCCAACTCGTAAATGCGATCTTCGATTCCGTATTCGGCTAAGTTCGCCCAGTTGGAGCCAAAAGTATTTGTCTCGATTGCATCAACACCCACGCTCAAATACTGGTTATGAACAATTGCGACAATATCTGGGCGACTTACATTGAGAATCTCATTACAGCCTTCATGGCCTTGAAAATCTTCAAGGGTGGGATTTGCCTCTTGGAGCATTGTTCCCATGGCGCCATCGGCGATAACCACTCGAGTTGAGAGGGCTCTGCGCAAGAGGCCAGGGGTCGTGTTCGACGATTTCAACTTACTCACTTGTCGAAGGTTACCGTAAGGTGTCGATATGGAGATTCACCAAATACCCGCGCTTCGTACCCCAGTGATGGTTGTCGCATTCACTGGATGGAATGATGCCGGTGAAGCTGCATCAGGTGCATTGGCCCATCTCCTCGGTGCATGGAGTGGCGATACAACATCAATATTGCCTGAATTGATTGCAGAAATCGATCCTGAAGAATTCTACGATTTTCAAGTTAATCGTCCAATAATCGATTTAGATGAATCTCAAATTCGTTCCATTACTTGGCCTACAACTAGGGTTTTTGGAATTCAGACTCCTCATCTTCCTAACGATTTCGTAATTGTTCAAGGCGCTGAGCCCTCAATGCGATGGAAATATTTCACCCGAGAAATTTTGGATCTTGCCGATGACCTTGATGTTTCATTAGTAATAACACTTGGCTCACTATTAGCCGACGCTCCTCATTCACGATCAATTGGAGTAACCGGTACAGGCGGCCATCCAGATTTAGCACAAAGATTAGGTGTTGAAACGTCACGCTATGAAGGACCAACTGGAATATTAGGAATAATTCAGGATAACTGCTTCAAACGTGGCATAGATGCAATTTCCTTATGGGCAGCAGTTCCGCATTACGCATCTCAATCTCCTTCACCAAAGGCGTCATTGGCGCTAATCAATGCACTTGAAGACTTCTTAGAAATTGACCTACCACTTGGAGATTTACCTACAGAATCTATCCAGTGGGAAGCTGCAGTTGATTCGATGGCAAAAGAAGATAGCGATATCGCTGAATACATAAAATCATTAGAAGAAAGCAAGGATGCTACAGAAATACCGGAAGCCTCTGGAGAAAGCATTGCAAAAGAATTTGAGCGCTACCTTCGCAGACGAACACAAGACTAAATAGCGATTCCTAAGAGAGTGTCAATCGCTCTTGAAAGTTCGCCAGCTTCTCCTCCTTTTGATCCTTTCAATGTTTCATCGCACCATAAAGAAATCGCCTCTAGCGCTGTAGGAGTGTCCAAATTATCTGACAGTGCGCGAACTATTTTCTCGATAACAGGTTTCGTCGGTGCAACTTCTTCACGTGAGAGAGCGATAGTCATTCTCTCAAGTAGCTCTTGTGCATCTTCAAGTAGTAATGATGTCCACATTCGATCACTCGCATAATGCGATGCAATGAGCGCCAAGCGAATAGCCATAGGGTTCGTTCCCTCGTTGACCATCTTCGAAACGAAGAGAAGATTTCCCTTACTCTTGCTCATCTTCTCGCCATCAAGTCCGATCATTCCCGAGTGAACATAAGACCGCGCAAATTCTTTACCCGATATCGCTTTGCTCTGTGCCGCACTCATCTCGTGATGCGGAAATATCAGATCACTTCCACCACCTTGAATATCTATTGAATATTGCTTGTCGAGGCCATCGTCTAAATAATGCATAGCAATTGCACTGCATTCGATATGCCATCCAGGACGTCCTTTGCCAAATGGAGAATCCCATCCCGGTTCACCATCGCGTTGATTCAACCAAAGGAGTGCATCTAATGGATCACGTTTGCCAATTCTGGAAGGATCTCCACCTCGCTGCGCAAATATTTCGAACATCTGTGCATCACTCAAATGTGATCGCTTACCAAAGTCGGAATCACTATGTACCTGGAAATAGAGATCTGAATCAACTACATACGTTGGAGCAGACTTCTCAATTTTCGAAATGGATTCAATAATCATTGGAATTGCCTCAACAACGCCGATGTAATCTTTTGGTGGAATTATGTGTAGATCCACCATATCGCCGCGGAATAGTTCTATTTGGCTAGTAGCTAATTGGCTCCAATCAACATTGTCGCGTTTAGCGCGCTCAAAAAGTGGATCATCAATGTCGGTTACGTTCTGAACGAAATCAACCTGCGCGCCTGTAGCACGCAAATATCTATTGATGAGATCAAAGGTGATGTACGTTGCAGCATGACCCAGATGTGTCGCATCGTATGGTGTGATTCCACAGACATACATCTGATAAAGATTTTTCTTGGGCAACTTCTCTTTTGATTGCGTGGCTGTGTTGTAAAGGTTCAATTGGGGAAATGTAATGGCGGAATATATTGGCGGAATATAGACCTCTGCCCATGACTTCATTTGGAAATACTATTGCATCAAGCTAAAAGGCGGGCCAAGGAATACTTGGCCAATCAGGATTTGGCAGAGGAAAAGAAGCATTTTCTATAAGGTCCATGATTCGAATCTTCAATGCTTCAATTTCCTCGGAAGACAGATAATCCTTTAGTGCAACAACAATTTCTGGAAACTGAGAAATCGCGGACTTCAACATAGAAATCTCTGGTTTCGTCAGAGGTTCGCCCGCCCATTGCCATAGGACAGTGCGTAATTTGTATTCGCTGTGGAATGTAACGCCATGATCGCATCCATAAAGATGACCAGATTTGTCAGGTAAAAGATGTCCAATCTTGCGATCCGTGTTGTTGATAATTGCATCAAATAGAGCCATCGAACGAAGACGAGGATCGTCTTGAGAGAAGAAATTTGCTAAATCAATCTCTTCATCGATATCTATCCATAGTTGAACCATTCCTATTCCAAATGGCCCATCTCTCAAAACTGTTTGCGGAACGATATGAAAGCCCAACATTTCACTAACAAGAAAGGCTGCATATTCTCTATGCGCTAATTGACCATCAGGGAAATCCCACAACGGTCGCTCCCCTGCAATTGGTTTATAGATACATTGTCCTTGTGCGCTATCGCTAACAATCGATGCGAACAAAGTCGCATTAGATGCGTCAACTAAACGTCCAGTAACTGTTATGACTCCTGTTTTCAGGAGTTGCGAATTAGCGTCGGTAACCATTAGCCCTGGGACACAAATGACCTTGTGGATCAATCGGGATATCGCAGAAGGGACATTGAGTACGTCCGGCTTCGACAACCATCAAAGAGCGACTCGCAAATGCAGAAGCGGCTCCTGGAGTTAGATAAACCTGTAGCAGATCACCCTCTTCATCGACTTGTTCGGACTCATCGCCTGCTGCCTCACACTCGATACATATCAAGGATTTACTTTCATCCCACGATAGGGAAATTACTCCGACGCGAAATTCCTCAAATATGGGTTGCTCAAGTGGTGACTCGTCGCGACTAGTTGGAATGAGGGCTATCGATGGATTAGTTCGTCGCAAGTCTCTAATAAGCATCTCCACGCGCTGCGCCAATGCGGCAACTTGTGCTTTTTCCAGTGAGACCGATGTGATGCGACTACCTGTTCGTGCTTGAAGAAAGAATGTTCGCTCCCCCGGCTGACCAACAGTACCTGCAACAAATCGTTCGACCGGGTCGTAAATGTAAGTTATTCGACTCATTTACTTTTCTTCTTTGTCAATGGACCACTTCCGCCACCGACTAAAAGTCTTTTCTTTGTGGATGCGTTTCCTAATTCACCAATATTTGTATGAGAGTCATTGAGAAGTAACAATCGTGGTGTTTTGGAAGAGAAATCGAATACAGTTATTGAAGCGGGATCAATAATGATTCTCTGAAAATCATCAAGTCGCATACCTAGATTGGATGCTACGAGTGCCTTTATAACATCGCCATGGCTAACCAATACAAGGGCCCCAGTACCAGGCGATGAAATTCCCGCGTACATCGAATCAACTGCCCTCGCTTGCATATTCGACAGACCTTCGCCATCTGGAAAAAAGACACGACTTGGATTCTCTTGAACTATTTTCCAAAGTTTTTCACGCGAAAGCGAACGTAGAGTCCGACCGCTCCACTTTCCGTAATCGACTTCTGTTATCCCATGATCTTCAATGCTGCGAATTCGAGTTTTCGTAGACTTCCATGGATCGATTGTTTCGATGCAGCGTTGTAGCGGACTAATGCGAAGCTCTTTGACCTTTATTTGCCCCAAACGTTCTGCTAGTTCTTGGGCTTGCTTTCGACCCTTTTCACTTAGTGCAATATTTGGACGTCGACCAGAAAGTATTCCAGCAGCATTCGCTTCCGAATGTGCATGACGTATTAAAACTACTAAGGACACAGAGCTAGGTTATCGCAACGTTGCAGACTCAGTATTGCTAAGGTCGCCACATGGAATTGAGACGTGCTGGACGGACAGGACTAGATATTTCGCGTCTAGGACTCGGCACAATGACATGGGGTCGAGATACAGACGAACACGAGGCAGCGGATCAATGTCGGGCCTACATAGAATCTGGTGGCAATTTCATTGACACTGCGGCTACATATGGAGATGGAGATTCAGAACGTGTTATTGGCGGTCTCATTGGAACGCTCTTTAGTCGCGATCAAGTTGTTCTAGCTACAAAAGCAGGTATTTCATTTGTTGAGGGTGAACGAAAAGTAGATGCATCACGACACAGCTTGATATCCCAATTGGAAAAATCTCTAACCCGCTTAGGAACTGACTATGTCGATCTCTGGCAAATACATGCTTGGGATTCACACATCCCTTTAGAAGACACACTTTCTGCTCTCGATTTTGCGTACACATCCGGTAAAGCGCGCTACGTAGGTATTTCAAACTATTCCGGCTGGCAGAGCGCACGAGCAATTACTCTCCAGGAATCACATTCGATGAAAGCACCCATTGCGACAATGCAAAATGAATATTCTCTGCTCAATAGAACGGTGGAAGAAGAAGTACTAGAGAGCGCATCGCAACTTGGCGTTGGTTTTCTGGCGTGGTCTCCACTGGGTCGCGGTGTTTTATCAGGGAAATATCGCAATGGGACTCCAAGTGATTCACGTGGCGCTTCCCCACACTTTGCACATTTCATTGATCCCTATTTAGATGAACGATCATCTCGAATCGTCGACGCTGTCTGTGTTGCGGCTCAGGGTCTTGGATATTCGCCTTTAGAAGTTGCACTCTCATGGGTACGAGATG